>JACCTK010000163.1 GCA_013812465.1 Actinomycetota bacterium | reverse complement strand
AGAAGGCGCCCGTTTGGACGCTGACGATCTCGGGAACCGGCGCGCGAGACGCGTTGGCTCCCGCGGACGAGAGCGCGGCGGACGCCACGAAGGCAAGCAGGAGTAGAGCTGCAGAACGCCGCCGCATGTGGTGACTGTCGGCATGCGCTCACCGCCGAGCTTCACTCACGAGAGGGATCAGCGAGGGACGAACGCTGGGGTCTGGCTTCAGCCAGACCCCGGTTCGAGGTGGCCAACCATCTAGGCTCACGCCCGTGGATCTCGCGGGCAAAACGGCGATCGTCACGGGCGCCTCGAGCGGCATCGGCGCGGCGACGGCGCGCAAGCTGCGGGAGGCGGGCGTGCGCGTCGTCGGCGGCGCGCGCCGCGTCGAGCGGGTCGAGGCCGACCTCGCGCTTCCACTCGATGTCATGGACGAGGAGAGCGCCGCGGCGTTCGTCGGCCGCGCCGCCAGCGAGCTCGGAGGCGTCGACATCCTCTTCAACAACGCGGGGCTTGCTCTCGGCCGCTACCCGTTCTGGGAGTCGAATCCCGAGGACGAGCAGACCGTCCTGCACACGAATGTGGACGGCGTGCTGCGCATGACGCGTCTCTGCCTGCCGCACTTGAACGACGAGGGCCACATCCTCTTCATGGGATCCGTTGCGGGCCGCCAGGCGTACCAGGACGCGGCTTCCTACGTCGCGGCGAAGTTCGCGGTCCGCGGCTTCGTCTATGCGCTACGCGAGGATCTCCTCGGACGTCCGATCCGGATCACGACCGTCGATGCGGGTCTGGTCGAGAGCGAATTCTCGCTCGTCCGCTACCGAGGAGACGTGGACGCGGCGAAGGCGGTGTACGAGGGAGTCGATCCGGTCACTCCCGAGGAGATCGCCGACTGTGTGATGTTCGCGCTCACCCGCCCGCTGCACGTCAACGTGGACGAGATCGTGGTCAAGGCGCTGGCGCAGTCGAGCGGCGCGCGGGTGGTCCGCCGGCCGGGAGCCGCTGCCGGCGCGGGACGACGCGAATGCTGACGATCTTGGAGGGGACGACCTTCTGCATGTCCGACGAGCGGGGCGACATCGCCGCCCCCACGAGCGGCTTCTTCGCGCACGACACGCGGTTTCTCTCGCGGCTCGTGCTCTCCGTCCAGGGATCGCCGCTGCTCCTGCTCTCGTCGGGGCGGGTCGAGCACTTCGCGGCGGCGTTCTTCCTTCGCAACGCGACCTTGAACGGGCTTCCGCAAGATGCGCTCTCGATCTCGCGCGAGCGCTTTGTCGGCACGGGTCTGCAGGAGCGGATCGCGATCCGGAACGAGAGCATGCACCGGCTCGACTTCGACGTCTCCCTCGAGCTCGCGGCGGACTTCGCGGACATCATCTCGGTCAAGCTGCACGACTTCGCGCTCGGCGACCCCGAGAACGCGCCCGACCTCCCGTCTCCCGCTCCCTCGACGTACGACGAAGGGCGCCGCCAGATTCTGATCGCGGACCCGGTGGGCGACCTCAGGACCCGCATCGTCCTCTCCCAAGACGGCCGGATCGAGGAGGGCGGGGCGACCTTCGAACTTTCTCTCGAGCCGCACGAGCGCTGGGACCTCACCGTCGACGTCGTGCCGTCGCTCGACTCCGAGACCGACGGGGACCTCGCCGAGCATCTGAGCGACGAGCGCGAGACACTCGGCGACGTCGTCGCCGCCTGGACGCTGCGGGTGCCGCGGGTGCGTGGAGGCTGGGAGAGCCTGCGCCGTGCGTTCGACCGCTCGATCGCCGACCTGGCCGCGTTGCGCATGCGCACGGGCGAGTTCCGACGGCCGCTCTTCGCCGCGGGCATGCCTTGGTTCATGACGGTGTTCGGCCGCGACACGGCGATCACGTCGCTGCAATCGCTCATGCTCGGCCCGGAGCCCGCGATCGGCGCGTTGGACGCGCTCGCCGAGCTCCAGGCCACGACGATGGATCCGGCGATCGACGCCGAGCCCGGAAAGATCGTCCACGAGGTCCGGCAGGGTCGCGCCGCCGAGTTCTGGTTCCCGCGCTACTACGGCTCCATCGACTCAACGCCGCTCTTTCTCGTCCTTCTCGCCGAGACCTGGCGCTGGACGGACGACGCGGTGCTCGTCCGGCGCTTGCGAGAGCCCGCGATGCTGGCGCTCGAGTGGATCGACCGCTACGGGGACGTCGACGGCGACGGCTTCGTCGAGTACGCGCGAAAGGCGGATGGCGGTCTCGTCAACCAGTCGTGGAAGGACTCCGGCGACTCGCAGCGCTTTCACGACGGGCGCTTCGCGGACGCGCCGATCGCGCCCGTCGAGGTGCAGGGCTACGTGTACGACGCGAAGCTCGGGCTGGCCGAGATCGCCCGCGATGTCTGGCGCGAGCCGGAGCTCGCAGACCGGCTCGAGCGCGAGGCCGCCGAGCTCCGTTCCGCGTTCGACAAGGCGTTCTGGGTCGAGGAGCGGGGCGGGTTCTTCGCGCTCGCGCTGGACGGGGAGAAAAGGCACGTCGACGCCCGCTGCTCGAACATGGGGCATCTGCTCTGGAGCGGGATCGTCCTGCCCGAGCGGGTCTCGCGCGTCGTCGACCAGCTGCTCTCCGAGTCGCTGTGGTCGGGCTGGGGAATCCGCACGATGGCGAGTGACGAAGCCGCGTACAACCCGATCAGCTACCACAACGGCACGGTCTGGCCCCATGACTCGTCGCTCACCGCGTGGGGCCTCGCACGGCACGGCTACCCCGAGGCGGCGAGGCGCGTGGCCCGCGCGTTGATCGAGGCCGCGGCCCACTTCGACTGGTCGCTGCCCGAGGTCTTCGCGGGCTATGCGCGAGATGAGACGCCGTTCCCGATCGCGTATCCCACGGCCGCCCGTCCGCAGGCCTGGGCTGCGGGCACCCCCATCCTGCTCGTGCGCGTCCTCCTCGGAATCGAGCCCGACCGTGTGCGCCAGCGGCTCGTCACCAACGTCCAGGACGAGCTGCCGAGCTGGCTGGAAGGGTTGCGAGTCGAGGGCGTGCGCGCGTTCGGGCGCAACTGGTCGGTTGCGGTCGAGCGCGGGCGTGTGACGATTGCCGAGGGGGTATAGGAGGACCTGTGAACGTCGGCCTTATTTGTCCTGTGTGGTTCCCCGTGCCCCCGGAGGCGTACGGCGGAACCGAGCGCGTCGTGGCGCTCCTCGCCGACGGGCTCGTGGACGCCGGCCACGACGTCACGCTCTTCGCGTCGGGCGACTCGCAGACGCGCGCGCGGCTCGAGTCCGTCTTCCAGACGGCGCCCAGCGAGTGGATCGGACACACGTACTGGGAGATGCAGCACACGGTGCATGCGATTCGCAAGGGCCACGAGTTCGACGTGATGCACGACCACACGGGCCTGCTCGGGCTCGCGCTCGGCGGACTCCTCGACGTGCCCTTCTGCCACACCGTTCACGGCCCCTTGGACGGCGGGCCGGGACGCTTCTACGAGAACGTCGTCGAGCTGGCGCCGAACGCCAAACTGATCTCGATCTCCATGAACCAGCGGAAGCCGAAGCAGGATCTTCCTTGGATCGCGAACTGTCCGAACGCGCTTGATCTCTCCGTCTACCCGTTCCGGCGCAAGTCCGGCGGCGAGTATCTCGTCTTCCTCGGACGCATGAGCCCGGACAAGGGCGCGCATCGCGCGCTCGCAGTCGCGCTCGAGACGGGCCTGCCGCTGAAGATCGCCGCCAAGTGCCGCGAGCCGCTCGAGATCCGCTACTTCGACGAGTTCATCCGCCCGCACCTCGGTGAGTCGATCGAGTACGTGGGCGAAGTCGGGCACGCCGACAAGGTCGAGCTCCTGATGGGCGCGCGGGCGCTCATCTTCCCGATCGACTGGGAGGAGCCGTTCGGCCTCGTCGTGATCGAGGCCATGGCGTGCGGAACGCCGGTCATCGCCACCCGGCGAGGGGCTGTTCCGGAGATCCTGGAGCACGGCCGCACTGGCGTCATCGTCGACCGCTATCGCGACATGGAGGACGAGACGGTGCTCGAGCTCGCCGACAGCCTCGATCCGGCGGTTCTGCGCCGCGAGGTCGAGGAGCGATTCTCGCCGGAGCGCATGGTGGCCGCATACGTCGCCGCGTACGAGGCGACGATCGCCGCGACGCCGCCCGCGTGAAGCTGCGCTCCCCGCACGACCGCGAGATCCTCACGCTCGCGCTTCCCGCGCTGGGCGCGCTCGCCGCAGAACCGCTCTACCTCCTTGTCGACACAGCGATCGTCGGCCATCTCGGTCGCTCGCAGCTGGCCGCGCTCGGCATCGCGGCGGCGATCCTCGGAGGCCTCTTCGCGATCTTCAACTTCCTCCAATACGGCACGACCGCGCAGGTCGCGCGCGCGGGAGGGGCGGGCCAGAGCGCGATCGCGCGTCGCCTCGGGGCGCAGGCTGTCTGGTTGTCGCTCGGGTTCGGGATCGCCGTCTCGGCGCTCGTCGCGATCTTCGCCGAGCCGCTCGTGGCGCTGATGGGTGGTGAGGGCCAGTCCGCGGAGTACGCCGTCACCTATCTCCGTATCGCCGCGGTCGGCTTCCCCGCCGCCTTCCTCGCGCTCGGTGGTCAGGGCTACCTCAGGGGAATCTCGGATCTGCGGACGCCGCTCGTGATCGTCATCGCCGGGAACGTCGTGAACGTCGTCCTCGAGGTGCTGTTCGTCTACGGATTCGGTTGGGGAATCGAGGGCTCGGCCTGGGGAACGGCGATCGCGCAGCTTGGAATGGGCGGGGCGTTCGTCATCGTGATCCTGCGTGGGCTCCGGGCCGGCGAGGCGCGGCCCGACTTCCAGCTCGCCCGGCGCGTGCTCTGGCTGGGGAAGTGGATCCTTCTGCGGACGACCTCGCTCATCGGCTCGTTCGTGCTCGCCGGCGCCGTCGCGACCCGTTTTGGGGAGGCGTCGATCGGCGCCCACCAGATCGCCTTCCAGCTCTTCATCTTCCTCGCGCTCGTCCTCGACTCGGTGGCGATCGCAGGGCAGATCATCGTCGGGCGCGAGCTCGGAGCAGGGCGGACCGAGCGGGCATATGCAGCGGGAGAGCGGATGATCTGGCTCTCGGTGGCGGCGGGAGGCGTGTTTGCTCTGGTGATGCTCGCGCTGGCGGGCGTCTTACCCCGGATCTTCACGAGCGACGCCGCGGTGCTCGACGAGACCGCCCTCCTGTGGCCGCTCTTCGCGTTGATGCAGCCCTTGAACGGCGCCGTCTTCGCCTTGGACGGGATCCTGATCGGCGCAGGCGATGGGCCGTATCTCGCGGGCTCGATGGTGATCGCCTTCCTCGTCTGCGCCGCTGCCTTGCTCGTGGCGCTCGCAGGCGACTGGGGAATCCGTGGCGTCTGGGCGGCGCTCGTCCTCCTGATCGTCGTGCGGCTGGCCGGGATGCTGGCTCGCTTCCGGCGCGGGCGCTGGCTCGTGACCGGCTGGGCATGAACGTCCTCGGCGG
This sequence comes from Actinomycetota bacterium, assembly GCA_013812465.1. Next base: position 2,005 of record JACCTK010000163.1, on the reverse strand, counting down.
CGAACTCGAGCCCTGCTCCTTCGATCCGGTGACGGGGTTCTACCGGGACGGCTACTGCCACACCGGAAGCGATCCCGGCTTTCACGTGGTCTGCGCAGTGATGACCGAGGAGTTCCTCGAGTTCTCGGTCGCGCGCGGGAACGATCTCGTCACTCCGCAGCCGCAGTGGATGTTCCCCGGCCTCCAGCCGGGAGACCGCTGGTGCGTCGTCGCCGAGCGCTGGAACGAGGCGCTCGAGGCGGGGGTCGCCCCGCTGGTCGTGTTGGAGGCGACGCACGCCTCCGCGCTCGAGTTCGTCTCGATGGGAGACCTCGAAGCGCACGCGTTCTCAGGCTGAGGGGGCCGCCGCTTCCCGTCGCTTTCGCCAGTAGCGAGTGAGGCCCTGGAAGTGATGCCAGAACGGGGCTGCCTCGTCGTAGAGGTCGGTGATCTCCGGCTCGACCTGCGAGACGTCATAGCGCGCGGCGGCGACGAAGGTCTGCTCGTCCATGCCGTCCTCGACGCGGCTCGCCCAGGCGTGCAGGGTCTCCCTTAACGCAGCGAGGTGTTCCTGCACGTCGTCGAACGTCCCGAAGTGGATCAGCGCGAGTCGGCCCGGTGTGCGCCGCTCGATCTCCTCGATCGTCTGCTCCCACGCTTCGAGATCGATCTCGGGCGGCGGACAGGGCGGCATGACGAAGCTGCCGGGCGCGATGCGCACTCCCGCCGCGTCTCCTGCGTAAAGCGTCCCGTCGGCGTCGAGGTAGGAGACGTGGTGCCAGGCGTGGCCCGGCGTCGCGAAGCACTCGAGACCGAGGATTCGGTCGCCGACGACGTGGACGTTCCGCTCCGGAATCGGGGCCAGCTCGCCCCAGAGCGGGTCGAAGCTGGCTCCGTACAGCCTCCGGGCGCTGGTCTCGAGCTTCGACGGGTCGACCAGATGCGGCGCCCCGATCTCTGAGACGTGCACCTGCAGCCACGGATGCTGGCGGACGAGCACGCCCGCCGCTCCCGCATGGTCGAGGTGGATGTGGGAGAGGAGCAGGTGGCGGATATCCGTGAGATCGAGCCCTCGCTCGGCGAGTCCCGCCTTGAGGTGCGGAATGCACGTCGTCGGGCCGCAGTCGAAGAGCGCGGGACCGTCCTGGGTCTCAAGCACGTAGCAACCGATGATGCGCTCGTCGAGGTGGTGAAGATCGATCGGCTCGACCGTCAGCGGCGTCACGTGAGAGCCTCGCCCCTACAGCGTCGCTCCATTACCCGGCGAGCGCGACGTCGAGGTCGTCGATCAGGTCGTGCGCGGCCTCGATGCCGACCGAGAGCCGGACGAGGCTCGGCGGCACGGCGAAGGGCGCATCGGCTGTCGACGCGTGCGTCATCCGGGCCGGTTGCTCGATCAGGCTCTCGACCCCGCCGAGGCTCTCCGCGAGCTTCCAGATCTTCGTGCGGGCGACCAGCGCGACGGCCTCTTCCTCACTCCCGGCGAGGAAGGAGACCATGCCTCCGAAGTTGCGCATCTGCGCGGCGGCGATCTCGTGGCCCGGGTGCGTCGGCAATCCCGGGTAGAGAACGCGCTCGACGCGGGTCTCGCGCTCGAGAAACGCCGCGATCGCGATGGCATTCTCGCAGTGCTTCTCCATCCTGACGGCGAGCGTCTTCACGCCGCGCAGCACGAGCCAGGAGTCGAAGGGGCCGGGCACCGCGCCGAGCGACTTCTGCAGGAATGCAAGGCGCTCGGAGATCCCGTCGTCGTTCGTCGCGAGAAATCCGCCAACGACGTCCGAGTGACCGCCGAGGTACTTCGTCGTCGAATGGAGTACGACGTCCGCTCCCAGGGACAGCGGCTGCTGGAGATACGGCGTCGCGAAGGTGTTGTCGACGACGACCAGCGCGCCAAATGCGTGCGCCGCCTCGGCTGCCGCCCGAATGTCGACGAGGTTCAAGAGCGGGTTCGTCGGCGACTCGAGCCAGACGAGCCGTGTCTTCTCGTCGAGGTGCTCGCCGAGGCCGGTGGAGATCTCTTGCG
>JACCTK010000161.1 GCA_013812465.1 Actinomycetota bacterium | reverse complement strand
TCGCGTAGCTGCCGCGCTCCGAACCCGCTCCCAGAGCCAGTTTTCGAGCAGTACGAGATGGCCTCTGTTAGCTACTCAGACAACGAATGGTCTCCGGAAAGTAGCCTAGAGTGACTTTTTTGTTGGGCTGCTGCGCTTCGACGACACGTTCAACCTTCGTCTCCAGGGGAGCAGCCGTGGGCGAGGCGATGGCCGGCCTCGAGGACGGGCCTATTCGTATCCGCGTCGGCATCCACACCGGAGAGCCCGGTCTCGACCCACCCAAGTACATCGGGATGGACGTCCACTTCGCCGCGCGGGTCATGAGCTCGGCGCACGGTGGCCAGGTCGTCCTCTCCCGTTCGGCCGCCGAGCTCGTCGAGGCTGACCTTGCAGACCCTCGAGACGATCCGGGAGTACGCGAGCGAGCAACTGCCGACGGAGGACGGGGTGAGGCTCGCTCAGGAACATGCGCGCTACTTTCTGGAGCTCGCAGAGCTGTCGGAACCTGCGCTCTGGGCGCAGCATACGGACGTCTGGCTCCCCCGACTCGACCCCGAGGAGGCGAACTTCAGGGCGGCGCTCGGCTGGAGCATGGGCGAAGACGCGGAATGGGCTGTCCGGCTGTCCGGTGCTCTGTACCCGTACTGGGAGATCCGTGCCCGACAGAGGGAAGCGCGAATCTGGCTCGAGCGGTCGCTCGGACTCGGCGACGCTGTTGCGCTCGAGCTACGAGCGAAGGCTCTAATTGCGGCCGGCCGCGTCGCCGGGTGGGACTCCGACTGGCCCGCTGCGAGCGCGCTGCTCGAAGAGGCGGTCGACCTGTGTCGCCGGCTCGGCGATACGGCGGGGGTGGGCCGCTGCCTCGGGTTCATCGGTCACATCCGCCTGTTCCAGGGTGACGTTGACGGAGCGGCCAACGCGCTGAACGAAGGCGTCGAGCTGGCCAGGAGGACGAACGATCGTCAAGGCCTCGCGAGAGCTCTCTCCAACGCCGCGTGGTCCGCGATCGAAGAACGAGATTTCGATCGTGCGCGCCAGATGTGGGAGGAAGGTGCCGCGATCAGCCGGACCGCAGGGATGAAGCCGGGAGAAGCGCTCTGCGTCGCACACATCGGGTATGCGGAAGCTCTCGCAGGTGACTTCGATCGCGCACTTCGCCGCCTCGAGGAAAGTCTCGTCCTCTTCGAGGAGCTCGGGGAGACCACTTGGACACCGGTCGCCCAACGCTACGTCGGTCTCGTCGCGTTGCTCGGCGGGAATGTCGATCTGGCTGAGGAGGAGCTTCGCGCGAGTCTGCTGCGCGGACGCGAGCACGCACCGCAGTTCCACCTCGTCTACTGGCTCGATGAGCTCGCAGCCGTCGCGTCGGCCAAGGGCGACGCACGGAGGGCGGCCACACTCTGGGCAGCCACGGATGCGCAATACGAGCGACTCGGGATGGCCGTCATCGAGGAAGGCCGGCAGGTTCGCGAGCGATACCGACGTGAGTCCGACGACCTCCCGAACGACCAGAAGGCCGATGCTCGCGCGCGAGGCCGCAGCATGACGCTGCAGAGCGCAGTGTCGTTCGCGCTGACGACCGATCCGAGTGAAGCCCGCCCGACTGCACGAGCGGAGCCACTTCCTGTGTCGTTCGGACATCTGACGTTGCATTTGTCGCGGTACCGACACAAGATCTCGGGAATGGAAGGCGTCTCTCAGCCTGAAGGCGAGGTGACGCTCGTCTTCTCCGACATCGAGGGCTCGACCAGGCTTCTGCACGAGCTGGGACCGGCCGCATACAAGGAAGCCCCGCCGAGCACCGCCGGATCGTGCGCGAGGCCTGCGCCCGTTAACGAGGCTACGAGGTCGACTACGAGGGAGACGCCTTCTTCTACGCCTTCCCCTCGGCCCCCGAGGCCGTCACGGCGGTGAGTGAAACGATGGCCGGCCTCGAGCAAGGCCCAATACGGATCCGGGTCGGCATCCACACGGGCTCGCCCGAACTCGATCCCCCCAAGTACGTGGGGATAGACGTGCACACGGCCGCGCGGATCATGAGTGCAGGCCACGGCGGCCAGGTCGTCGTCTCGCCCTCCACGGCGAAGCTCGTCGACCTCGAGCTCACCGAGCTCGGCGAGCACCGGCTCAAGGACATCGCCGAGGCCGTCTCTCTCTACCAGCTCGGAGAGGGGAGCTTCCCACCGCTCAAGACGATCGCGAACACGAACCTGCCCACGCCTGCCTCGAGCTTCCTGGGCAGGGAGACGGAGTTGCAGGACGTGGTCGCGCGCATCGAGGCAGGCAGGCGCCTCGTCACCTTGACCGGGCCTGGCGGCACCGGCAAGACCCGCCTTGCCCTGGAAGCCGCCGCCTCACTCGTCCCCGCCTACAAGGCAGGCGTCTTCTGGGTCGGCTTCGCCTCGCTGCGCGATCCCGCGCTTGTCACCGAGACGATCATGCAGACCCTCGGTGCCAAGGACGGACTCGCCGAGCACATCCAAGAGCGCGAGCTCCTCCTCCTCCTCGGCAACCTCGAGCAGGTGATCGAGGCGGCGCCCGAGCTCTCCGCCCTCCTCGGTGTATGTCCCAACCTGACGCTCCTCGTCACCTCGCGCGAGCTCCTGCGCATCCACGGAGAGGTCGAGTACGCCGTCCCACCTCTCGCCGAGCCCGAGGCCGTCTCCCTCTTCTGCGAACGCGCGCAGAAAGAGCCCTCCGCCGAGATCGCCGAGCTGTGCGCGCGCCTCGACAACCTCCCTCTCACCGTCGAGCTCGCGGCCGCGCGAACCAAGGCGCTCTCCCCGGCGCAGATCCTCGAGCGGATCTCGCAGCGGCTCGATCTCTTGAAGGGTGGGCGCGACGCCGACCCCCGCCAGAAGACCTTGCGGGCGACGATCGAGTGGTCCTACGAGCTCCTCACACACCCAGAGCAGCAGCTCTTTGCCCGCCTTAGCGTCTTCGCCGGCGGCTGCACGCTCGAAGCTGCCGAAGAGGTCTGCGATGCCGACCTCGACACCCTTCAGTCGCTCGTCGAGAAGAGCCTCCTGCGCTATACCGCGGAGCGCTACTGGATGCTCGAGACGATTCGCGGATTGGCACTCGAGAAGCTGGCTGAATCGGATGCAGACGAAGAAGTGGGAGCTCGGCATATGGCCCGGCATACACGCCTCGCGGTCGAGCTCGCACCCTCGCTGCGTGCCTACTCCGCTGAGACGATCGAGATTCTTCGGAAAGAACAGAGCAACATGCGCGCTGCGCTCGAGTTTGCGTTACAGCGAGACGACGCGGCAGTTGCCGGCGATCTCATCCACGGCTTGTGGTTCTACTGGCTTACGGCAGGATTCGGCGGCGAAGCTCTTGGATGGGTGCGTCGTTATCTCGCGTCCTCTCGCAAGCAGCTTCCTCCGCTGCAGACGTTTCAGGGAGATCTCGGCGCCGCCGAGATCTTGCGATTCACTGGCAATTCCAGTGCGGCGATGGAGTTGAAGCGTGAGCTTGTCGCGACCGGGCGGGCCCATCCGGACGCGGTCGTCCACGGGTATGTGACGGCGCGATCCACGGCCGCGACGCTGAGTGACCTGGCGTACATGGAGCTGGAAGCTGGGCGCCTCCCGGAGGCGAGAGCGTGCGGCGAGGAGGCAATGGCTCTTCGGCGAGAGCTGGGTCGGCCGGGCGGTATTGCGCATGCGCTCCTCGCATTAGCGGCTGTCGCGTACGCGGAACGCGATTTCCTGAGAGCCCGCGAACTGTATGTGGAGGCTATCGGCGGGTTCGTTGCCGCTGAGTCCTACGGAGACATCTTTGGAGCGAGAATCGCGATGGCTGAGTGTGAGCTTCTGCTGGGGCGGCTTGACGAGACGGCGGCGCTGCTTCGCGAAGTGGTTCAGATGCTGCCCGAGTTTCCCGACCAGACATTGGAAGTCGACGCCCTGCGCGTGGCCGCGATGCTTGCGTCTGCCCAGGGAGATGCCAAGCGTTGCGCGCAATTGTCCGGCGCGGCAGATTGCAAGCTTTCGGAAAGCGGTTTGACGTCGCTCTTCGGCCCGCTCCAGGAAGAGATCTATCGCACCTACATCCAACGGGCACGCAGCGACCTCGGCGACATTGCCTTCGACGCCGCACATGAACAGGGCGCACAAGCCGTGGACGAGAGTGTGCTTGCGCTCGCGTACCCATAGACTGACCCGCCGAGGCACAGCCCCGAGACCTCCGCGAGTAGATCGCGCTCCTCGAGTGCGAGGGCGAGTTGCGCCTCATCTCCGCGGAGGCCGACCCGGACCTCGAGATCACCGAGATCGTCGACCGCGTCGTCAAGGCGGGTGGGCCGGCGCTCCTCTTCGAGAACCCGAAGGCTCGCAGCACCCACTCCTCATCAACCAGTTCGGCACGGAGAAGCGCATGTGCACGGCGCTCGGCGTCGAGAAGCTCGACGACGCCGCGGCCAAGCTCGGCGACATCCTCGACCTGCAGCCGCCGCAGGGACTCCGTGAGAAGAGCGAACGGGAGGATCCCTAGGGCGAAATAGCCCAGAACTCTCATGACTGTATCGGCATTCTGCGCAACGCTGCGGGGTCGCACCGCTATCGTCTCCGCGATGGATGACCTTGGTGCGCCCAGCTCCTACCTGGCGATCGAACCGGGCTTGAACGTCTTTTCGCGGGATGGAGACAAGCTCGGAGAGGTCCAGTACGTGCTCGCCGATCCGGAGGCGGACCTATTCGACGGGATCGTGGTCGACACTAGCGGGCTACCGGGAGGGCTGCGGTTCGCCGACGCACTTCAAGTGGCCGAGATCTACGAGCGAGGCGTGGTCTTGGGCCTCAGCTCCGCCGACGCTGAGCAGCTGCCGGAGCCGAGCGAGAATCCAGGAGCGATTGAGGTGACGGGTGTCGAGGACGTCGATCGTACCGAGTTGCACGAGAAGCTCCGCCGAGCTTGGGAGACCATCAGCGGCGAGGGCCTCGACAACCGCTGAGTCCTTCAGTGGTGAGCGGTCCGGCCCGTCGGCCGACAAGTTCGGGATGGAAGCGGACTCGCGGGGGCTCGTCTTCCAGGACGTACTTGATGCCAGGCGAGTTCCCGGTCGCCGGGTTCTGATCGAGGGGGATCAACCCTCGGTAGCAGTTGGAACGATCAACGCCTTGGGCGCGTCGCCGAAGGCGTAATCAACCCCGATCGCGTGGAAGTGAGCCTGGCCGAACTTGATCTTCCAGCCCTCCGACTCGAAGCCTGGGGCACGCACGGCCTGATGCGTGACTTCAACCCCCTCGCCCCAGGCCGCGGTGCCTCGCTCGTGGCGCTCGGCCGGCGCCGCGTGTGCGCCGTTCGTCAAGAGATTTAGTCCCGTCTCCTCATCCCGCGCCGTACAGCCGGTCGGCCTCCGCGCAGAGAGCCTCCAGGGCGGCGAGAACGCCGTCCTGGTCACGGGGCTTGTCTTCTGTCCCGAGGAACGTCTTGAGCACGATGCGGCCAGACTTCGGGGCGCCAGCCTCGCGACACCACAGCGCGGCACGACCCGAGAGCTTAGGCGGCCAGCCGCCCGGCGCCTTGAGAGGCGGATCAAGGGCCGTCCACTTCTCCGCCCAGCCCAGAAAGGCGTCGAGGCCTCGCCGAGCGTCGCGGCGTCGCGCTCCAGGCTCGACACGCCCCACCAGTTCGGGTCGCCCTTCCGGAGGGTGCCTCGGAACGCCCGCACCGGCGCTGCCCTCTGACACGCGGGCGATTCTGCATCCAGAACAGGCCCGTGGTCAACCACGCAGCACCGGACGATGAGACTTCTTCGCCCAGCAGCGCGTTGCCCCGAGCGCCGCCAGCGCATCGCTGATCATCGCGAGGCCGGTGCCGAACGCAGCCTGGCTCTAACGGAGGGGACGGAAGAAGGCCTGCAAAACTGACCGCTTTCTAGGGAATCCGCGTTTCTGAGCACCCGTACTCCGAGTCAGACACCACCCCGGTGTCGCTGGTGTTGGAAGTACGACAGAGACCTCGAAGCCGGCACGTGCCTCCGCCGGAGACTCCGGGCAGCGGCCGAGCGGCTGTTTCCGGCCGGACCCGACGCCTCCTACCCGGTCCAGAGATCGCGCTCCGCGATCTCGAGCAGGTTGCCGGCGGGATCGTTGAAGTAGCAGGAGCGGACGCCGCTGTCCCACGCGATCTCGTCGGTTAGCGTGACGCCTCGATCGGCCAAGCGGTCCTTCCACGCGTCGTACTCGCCGGGCGCTGCGAGGAATGCCGCGTGGATCGATCCGGAGGCGCCGTGCGGCGGCGGCTCGTCTTGCGTCGACGATCGCTCTCGGTCGAACAGCAACACGACGCCCTGCCCGAGTCGGAATGCGAGGCTCCATCGTCCCAGCCCGAGCGACACGAGGCCGAGCACGTTCTCATAGAACCACTCCATGTCGTCTTGCTGATCGGATGCGTAGTACAGAACGGTCTCGAGCACGCCGGCGAGCCGGAGATCTTCGGTCACGACGCGAACGTACTCGTTCTGACACGGAGACGGCAACGAGGGAGCGGGCTTCACCCGTCGTCGTTCGGCTCTTCTGCGACAAGCAGGGCCGGCGACGCCCGGCGAGAGGGCGAACGCCCGGATGGAGGAGGCGCTTCCCGTCGTCTCGCGGGTCGTCTCGGCCTGGGGCTTGGATCTGCGGCGCGGCTTCGATACCCCGGCGCGGCTACCGTCGAAAACTAGCGGTGGCCGCTGGTGCCGCCGCAGCCGAGGCCGAATGGGCTCCCTTCCGAGTCGCGGCAGATCGCCCACCGCTCGCCCGGATGGATCACCTCGCCGCCGAGCTCGACGACACGCTCGAGCGCTGCGGCCAGGTCGGCGACGCGGAAGTACGGAAGCGAGACGCGGTCGCCCGGGCCGGGGCCGCGCTCGTGGACTCCGAGCTCCGTCCCGCCCGAGTGCGTCTGGACGCCGCTGCCCTCGCCCTCGCGCCTGCCCTCGAGCTGCGCGCCCAGCAGTCCCTGCCAGAACCGCCGCGCCCGTTCGAGGTCATCCGCCGGGAACTCGATCAGGTCAACCATGAGCGGAGGTTACGGCTTGTGAGCTCGAGCCGGACGAGCTCGCGCACAGAAGCGGCGAGCGCAGCTTCCAGCTCCTCGCGCGCGGCTTCCTGTGCGCTCTTCCTTTGGCAATGCGAGCAGGAGATCCTGAACCTGGGCCGTCTTCGCGTAGTCGGGCGGCCGGGCGAGAACATCCTCGATCCGCACTTGCCCGGAGGCGAGTTCCTTCTTCAATGCCGCTCGGCGGCTGCGGATCTTGTTCGCTTGCCGCAAGGCCCGCAGCCGCTGATCGAGCCTCTTCGTCGGAACTCGCTCGCTCCTCTCGCCCGCCATCGGTGGATTCTAGGAAACCCACGGCTGGCTTAAGCGCCTCACCGCCCCGTGTCCTTCGACTTCTTGCCTGTCACGGCGGAGGTCGCGGGTTTCGCGCGTCGGCTTCAGCGGTGCGAGATCACTCGGTCGATGACCCCGTAGGCCAAGGCCTCCTCGGAGCTCATGTAGCGGTCGCGCTCGAGGTCGCTCGCGACCTTCGCGAGCGGCTGGGCAGTGTGCTCGGCGATGATCGCCTCGAGCCGCCGCCCGAGCGCGAGCACCTCACGCGCCTGGATCTCGATGTCGCTCACCTCCCCCTCGAAACCGCTGGAGACCTGGTTGAGCGATCTTGGCGTGTGGCAGGGCGACCCGCTGCCAACGAAGATGATCCGGTCCTGCAAGAGGCGCGAGTAAATGTCGACCACCCACTCCTCACGCGCGTCCTGCCAGGTCACCATCGGGATCACGAGCGTCATCTGAGTCTCCTGTGTCGGAGGAGAGGTGTTCTCGACACGCGGCCCCGCGGTCGAAGGGTTGGGGAGGGTCTCGCCGCCAGTTCGGTCAAACAGATCCTTCTTGCTCTAGCTCCCTACGGCACGAGCTGCTCGTCGATCCAGGCGTCCACCTCCGCCCGGTCGAGACCGCGCGCTAGATGGTTGATGCCACGAGATCGTCCATGTCGGGAGCGAACTGGCCGCCCTGGGGTGCGGCGCCAGGACATGACCGCTGCTGGCGGCATCGGTGAC
>JACCTK010000130.1 GCA_013812465.1 Actinomycetota bacterium | reverse complement strand
CGACTTCAACCTGATGTTCTCCCAGCACGGTCACCTCACGCTGGCGCACTCGGACCGGGCGCTCGTGACCATGCAGGAGCGGGCCGAGGTGAACAAGCTGCTCGGGATCAAGTCGAGCCTCGTCGGGCCGCAGGAGATCCACGCGCTCTGCCCGCAGCTCGATATCTCCGACCGGCCGTCCTATCCGATCCTGGGCGCGCTCTACCACGCGCCGGGCGGGATCATCCGGCACGACGCCGTCGTGTGGGGATACGCGCGCGCTGCAGACCAGCTCGGGGTGGAGATCCATCCGAACACGGAGGTCACGGGATTCGAGCGCGGCGGCGACCGGATCGTCGCCGTCGAGACGCCGCGGGGGCGGATCGAGTGTGGGCAGGTCGTCTGTGCGACCGCCGGCTGGTCGTCCCTCGTCGCAGGGCTCGCGCGCGTGCGGCTCCCGATCACGACGCACATCCTGCAGGCCTTCGTCACCGAGCCGATGAAGCCGTTCCTCGACGTGATCATCGTGTCCTCGCAGCTGCACGTGTACATCTCGCAGACTGATCGCGGCGAGTTTTTGATCGGCGCCGAGATCGAGCCGTACACCACGTACAAAGGAACGGGCACGCTCTCCTTCCTCGAGTTCTCCTCGAAGCACACACTCGAGCTCTTCCCGCAGCTCGAGCGGATCAGGATTCTCCGCACGTGGACCGGACTGTGCGATCTCTCGCCCGACTACAGCCCGCTCCTCGGCAAGACCGAGATCGACAACTTCCACCTCTCGGCCGGGTGGGGGACGTATGGGTTCAAGGCCGCGCCCATCGTCGGGGTGACCCTCGCGGAGCTGGTCGCATCGGGGAAGACTCCAGACCTGATCGAGCCCTTCGCGCTCGAGCGCTTCTACACCGATACGCTCGTCTCCGAGCTGGCCGCCGCAGCGGTGAGCCACTAGCCCCCCGCGATATGAAGACCCAGATGCCGTCCAGCCTCGAGATCGCCCAGAGCGCGACGCTTCGCCCGATCCTCGACATCGCCTCCGACGCGGGGCTGCTCCTCGACGAGATAGAGCCGTACGGCCGCTACAAGGCGAAGGTCGACCTCTCCGTGCTGGAGCGGCTCGCCGACCGGCCGGACGCGAAGCTGATCAACGTCACCGCGATCACTCCCACGCCCGCAGGCGAGGGGAAGACAACGACTTCCGTCTCGCTCACCCAGGGCCTAGGGGTTCTCGGCAAGAACCCCGTCCTCTGCCTGCGCGAGGCCTCGCTCGGGCCAGTCTTCGGCGTCAAGGGCGGCGCCGCCGGCGGCGGTTACGCGCAGGTCGTCCCGATGGAGGACTTGAACCTCCACTTCACCGGTGACCTGCACGCGATCACCGCCGCGAACAACCTCCTCTCGGCGCTGATCGACGCGCATCTCATGCACGGAAACGTGCTCGGGCTCGACCCCGGGTCGGTCTCGTGGCGTCGCTGCCTGGACATGAACGACCGCTCGCTCCGCGACGTGGTCACCGGCCTCGGCGGGAAGGCGAACGGCTATCCCCGCCAGACCGGCTTCGACATCACCGCGGCGAGCGAGATCATGGCGCTCGTCGCGGTTGCGCGCGATCTCCACGACCTGCGCGAGCGGCTGGGAAAGATCACCGTCGGTCAGACGTACGACGGCGAGCCGGTGACCGCGGAGCAGCTCAGGGCCGCAGGCTCCCTCGCGGTTGTGCTCAAAGAGGCGATCAAGCCGAATCTCGTGCAGACGCTCGAGGGGCAGCCCGCGTTCGTCCACTGCGGCCCCTTCGCGAACATCGCCCACGGCAACAACTCACTGGTCGCCGATCGGGTCGCGCTCAAGCTCGGCGACTACGTCGTCACGGAGTCAGGGTTCGCGTCGGACATGGGGATGGAGAAGTTCTTCGACATCACCTGTCGGATCGGCGAGCTGCGGCCAGATGCGGTGGTGCTCGTAGCCACGGTTCGCGCGCTCAAGCATCACGCGGGAGATCCAGAGGGCGGTCTCGACGCGATCGAGACCGGCGCCCAGAACCTCGCGCGCCACATCGGGATCGTGAACGGATACGGGCTGCAGGCGGTCGTCGGGGTGAACGCTTTTCCCACGGACACGGACGAGGAGCTCGACGTGGTGCGAAAGCTCGCGCTCGAGCACGGCGCCTACGCGGCGGAGATCAACCAGGCGTTCGAGCGCGGAGGCGAGGGCGCGACGGCGCTCGCGGAGGCTGCGATCGCCGCAGCCGAACAGCCTGCGAGCTTCGAGTTCGCGTACCCGCTCGACGCGCCGATCGAGGAGAAGATCCGGCTGATCGCGACGCGCGTCTACGGCGCAGACGGTGTCGATCTCTTGCCCGTCGCGAAGAAGAAGGCGGCGGAGTTCGAGCAGTCAGGGTTGGGCGAGCTGCCGATCTGCATGGCGAAGACCCACCTTTCGCTGTCCCACGACCCGGCCCTCCGAAACGCGCCGACGGGGTTCACGGTGCCGGTGCGCGATCTCAGGCCCTACACCGGGGCGGGCTGGATCGTCGCTCTCTGCGGCGACATGATGACGATGCCGGGCCTGGGGAAGAACCCCGCCGCGTTCGCGATCGACATCGACGAGTCGGGCGAGACCGTCGGCCTCTTCTGATCAGATCGATCCGATGGCACGCGACCTCGATCGCGAGAGCGCCGCTCTCCTCGTCGAAGCCCTCAGCAAGACCTATGCCGATGGCACGCGGGCCCTCGACGTGCTCGATCTTCGGATTCCCGCGGGGTGTTTCTTCGGGCTGCTCGGTCCCAACGGCGCCGGCAAGACGACGCTGATCGGTGCTGCAGCCGGTCTCGTTCGAGCCGCCCCGAGTCGGATCTTCGTCTTCGGCCACGACGCGGTGACAGATCCTCGTAGTCGCCTCCTCATCGGCCTCGCGCCGCAGGAGGTACACCTCGACCGATTCCTGACCGCGCGTGACGTCCTCATCTACCACGGACGCTACTTCGGGATGGGGAAGCTCGAAGCCGGCCATCGAGCCGACGAGCTGCTCGACGTCTTCGACCTCGGCGCGAAGCTGAACACGAGGTCGAACCGGCTTTCCGGCGGCATGCGCCGCAGGCTGCTCATCGCCCGTGCGCTGGTTCACGAGCCGCGGCTCGTGATTCTCGACGAGCCCACGGCAGGAGTCGACACCGAGCAACGCTACGAGCTCTGGAGCTACCTGCGCCGCCTCCACACCGAGGGCCTGACCGTACTGCTGACCACTCATTACATCGAAGAGGCAGAGGCCCTGTGCGAGCGCGTCGCCTTCATCTGCCGCGGTCGGATAGCCGCCGAGGGCATGCCCGCCGAGCTTGTCTCTCGCTTCGGCGGCGAGCGGCTCGAGGATGCCTATCTGGAGGCGCTGCGCACGTGATCGAGGCCGATCTCCGGGTCATCCAGCGTCGCGCGGCGGTCGCGCTTGCATCACGCGAGGTGCACCGCGTGCTCTCGCTCTGGACGCAGACGATCGCTCCGCACGTCGTTACGGCAGTCCTCTTTCTCGCTGTCTTCGGGGCGGCGCTCGATTCGCGTCGCCGGGAGATCGAGGGTCTCGACTACCTCTCGTTCATGCTGCCGGGCCTTCTGGTGCTGACGACGGTAGGCGCTGCCGTCGCCAACGCCTCTACGAGCCTCTACCAAGCGAAGTCCGAGGGCTACATCGAAGACGTCCTCACGAGCCCGCTCCGTCCGTGGCAGATCGTCTCCGGCTACGCGGCGGGCTCGGTGGTGCGTGCCTGGGTGTCGGCCGCTCTGGTGGCGCTCGCGGCGGCACCCTTCACCACCGAAGTCGCTCATCCTCTGGGCGCGATCGCCGCGCTCGCGATCGCCGGCTTCGTGTTCGCCTCGTTGGGCGTGATCGTCGGAATCGCTGCGGAGACGTACGACCAGCACGCCTTCGTCGCGAATCTCCTCGTGACGCCCCTCGCGCTTCTTGCGGGGGTGTTTTACTCCGCTCGCGCTCTCGGCGAGCCCTGGGAGACGTTGACGCGCCTTGACCCGCTCTACTACCTCGTCGACGCGACCCGCTACGGCTTCACCGGCCACAACGACGCGCCCGTCCTCATCTCGCTCGGGGCCAGCGCTGCGGCAGGGATCGCGGTCTTCGGTCTGGCGGTCGCACTCGTCGGACGAGGCTGGCGGCTCAAGCCGTAACAGGGCTGTTCTGAGCCACGGCTGCCCGAGCGACGGCTATCCTCGCGGCATGGCGCTCGGACGCCTGCGTGGACGGATGCCCCTGTGAACGTTCGTTCTCCTTGCGATTCTCTGTTTGGCGCTCATCGGGGTTGCGTGTGCCTGCCTGGACGACCAATTCGCTTCTGAGTCGCTCGCTTTGGGCCGCGCTACCACGCGCGGCAGGCCAAAGAGCGATCGGAAAGGTGAGCTGATGACAAGAGCAGTGAAGGCAAAGGCGCAGCGCAGGTCGCAGGCGCCTCCGCCACCGAAGGGCTCGCCGTGGCTCGAGCGTGGGTTGTTCGGTCTCGTGGCCCTGGCAGTCGTGATTCTCGGGGCCGCGCTGTGGCGCATGAGCGCCGACGATCGAAAGAGTGCAGCGACGGATGCGGGGCCGGTGCACGTGCACGGCCTGGGCATCAATCCAGCGGACGGAGCGCTCTACATCGCAACGCACACCGGCCTCTACCGGTCGGGCGAAGGAGACTCGAAGTCCGTCCGCGTCGGAGACCGCAAGCAGGACACCATGGGCTTCAGCGTGATCGGCCCGGATCGTTTTGTCGGCTCGGGGCATCCGGACTTCCGAACGGACCTCCCGCCGCTACTCGGTCTTATCGAGTCCACCGACAAGGGTCGAAGTTGGGAGTCGATCTCGCTTCTCGGCGATGCCGATTTCCACGTCCTCCGCGCTGCCGGGGAGCGCGTGTACGGCTACGACGCCTCCAACGACCGGTTGCTCGTGAGCGCGGACGCCGGTCGAACATGGGAAGAAGT
>JACCTK010000123.1 GCA_013812465.1 Actinomycetota bacterium | reverse complement strand
GGACGGACCGGATATCGGCGCCCGCGAGACGCGCGCGCGCGCCGGCTGGCGCATCGGAAACCCGTGGTGGGTCGGCCCCTCGGACCGCGTCGAGGCCCGGACGACTGGACGAGTCACGCGCGTGCGCGCCCATCTCGTCTGGAGTCCGGAGACGCGCATGCCGTACCGCACCCCAGCGGCGACCGCCACGCCGCCGATCGTCCCGCGCCTCTCTTGGGGCGCCGACGAGTCGATCCGCCGCGCGCCCACTCTCTTCGCCGATCAGATCCGCTTCTCCATCGTGCATCACACCGCCGGCCAGAATGACTACTCCCGCGCCCAGGCGCCCGCGATCGTCAAGGGAATCCAGCTCTACCATGTAAAAGGGAACGGCTGGAACGACATCGGCTACAACTTCCTCGTCGACCGCTTCGGCACGATCTACGAGGGACGCTTCGGGGGCGCCGAACGGAACGTCATAGGCGCCCACGCGCAGGGCTTCAACACCGGCTCCGTGGGGGTAGCCCTCCTTGGAAGCTACGGGGGCGCCGCACCCTCGCAGGCCGCCGAGGACGCGATCGCCGAGCTCTTGTCCTGGCGCCTCGACCTTGCGCACGTCGATCCGACGGCCTCGCTGACCTTCGTCTCGGGCGGAAGCAACCGCTTCCCGTCCGGCGTCCCGGTGCTCATGCGCGGAGTGTCCGGCCACAGGGACACCGGCTTCACGGAGTGCCCGGGCAACCAGCTGTACGGACGCTTGAACAGCATCGCCGCCGCGGCATCGCAGCAAGGCCAGCCGAAGATCTACGAGCCACGTGTCGAGTCGGGTGAAGGCTTCGCGCGCTTCCGCGCCCGGCTCTCGTCCCGCCAGCCGTGGGTCGTCACGGTCACGGACGCGGGAAGGCTCGAGGTCGCGCGCGGCGCCGGCACTGGAACGACCGTCGACTGGACGTGGGATTCCACGCTTGTCCCGACCGGTCGCTATACGTGGACGATCAGGAGCGGATCCGCTCGTCCGGCGACCGGGCCGCTCCGAATCGGACGGACGACAGCGCCGGCGCTAGCGCTTCAGGAGATCACCGCGACGCCGGGGACGATCACGCCGAACGGCGACGGCCAGAGTGACACCGCAACGCTGGCCTACCGGCTCACCGTTCCCGCGAACGTCACCGTGGAAGTCGTGGACGAGACCGGATTCGCCGCGTCCACCGTCGTGGATCGGGTGTGGACTCGGGCGGGGAAGCACGTGATCACGATTCCTGCGACTGCGCTGGCCGACGGCGCGTACAGCATCGTCGTCAGGGCGGGTACCCGCGCGGGCGTCGAAGTCGAGAAGGTCGTTCCCCTGCTCGTCAGCCGCGCCGTGGGGCTCGTCTCCGTCGCGCCGAGCTTCTTCTCGCCCAACGAGGACGGCCGGAACGACCGTCTGGCGATCGCCTTTTCTCTGACTGCGCCCGCCGACGTCAGCATTCGCATCCTTCGCGATAGCCGCTGGGTCGCGAGCCCGCATGCGGCGAGCTACGACGCCGGCGCGCATGTCTTCGAATGGAACGGGCTGCGCGGGACCGGGCCGTTACGAGACGGGTCCTACTCGGCCGTCGTCGCTGTCACTGACGCGCTCGTCGGCGAGGTCTCGGTGGTCGTTCCCTTCGTCTCGGACACGACCCCGCCGCGCGTGCGACTCCTCCCGGCACGCGGCATCCGTGTCCAGGTGAGCGAGCCCACGATCCTCTATCTGACGATCGACGGCGCGAGGCGCGAACGCGAGGTGAAGCGAGCCGGGGTCGTGCGCATCCGCTGGGAGGGAGCGGCCAGGCGCGTCCGCGTCGTCGCTCGAGACATGGCCGGCAACACGAGCTCCCCGGTCGTGCGTGTCAGGGAGCCCTCCTCAACCGGCGAGTAGACTCGCGATCGTGACTCAGTCGTTCCCCGCCGTCCCCTTCGGCCGGGACGAGATCGAGGCGATCCTCCCGCACCGGGATCCGTTCCTGCTCCTCGACGAGGTGATCGAGCTCGAGCCGGGCCGCCGCGTCGTCGCCCGGCGGGAGGTGCGAGGAGACGACTTCTGGGTTCCGGGTCACTTCCCCGCGCGGCCCGTCATGCCGGGTGTTCTCATCGTGGAGGCGATGGCCCAGGCCGGCGCCGTGGCCGTTCTCGTCGAAGAGGAGAACCGCGGCCGAATCGCGTTCTTCGCCGGAATCGACGACTGCCGCTTCAAGCGGATCGTCTCCCCTGGTGACGTCCTCACGCTCACCTGCGAGATCGACACCGTCCGCGGGCCGATCGGGCGCGGCAAGGCCACCGCACACGTGGGAGAGGAGCTCGCTGCTCGCGGGACCCTGACGTTCGCGGTCGAGCGATGATCGGGTCGGCGACAGCAGCTCGCATCGGCATCACCGGGCTCGGGACGTACGTTCCCGAGCGCGTAATGACGAACCACGAGCTGGCGCAGATCGTTGACACCTCAGATGAGTGGATCTTCGAGCGGACGGGAATTCGGGAACGCCGTTTCGCTGCAAAAGAGGAGGCGCTCACCGATATCGCGCGTCCGGCGGCGAAAGCGGCGTTGGCGGATGCAGGCGTAGAGGCGAACGAGATCGACCTCCTGATCTGCGCCACTGTGACGCCGGACATGATGTTCCCGACGTCCTCGGCGCTCCTGGCCGACGAGCTGGGGATGCCGAAAGCGGCCGCTTTCGACCTGCTCGCCGGGTGCACGGGATTCGTCTACGCGCTTGCTCAGGCTTACGGGATGCTGGCGTCGGGCCTTTCGCGCCGATGCCTCGTGATCGGCGGCGACGTGCTCTCCAAGATCCTCGACTGGGAGGACCGCTCGACGCTTGTTCTCTTCGGAGACGGCGCGGGCGCCGTTGTCATGGAGCCCGTCGAGGAGGGCGGCTTCCTCGGCTTCGAGCTGGGCGCGGACGGAGGCGGCGGCGAGAATCTCTGGCTTCCCGGCTCCGGATCGAGGCACTTCGACGACCCGGACGCCCACGTGAAGATGAACGGGCGCGAGGTCTTCAAGTTCGCGACCCGGATCATGGTCTACTCCGCGGAGCAGATCCTCTCCGAATGCGGCAAGAAGGTGGACGACGTCGATGTGTACATCCCTCACCAGGCGAACAAGCGGATCATCGACTACGCGGTCGCTAAGCTCGGGATCCCTCCGGAGAGGACCGTTGTGAACGTCGACCGTTATGGAAACACCTCGTCGGGCTCGATCCCCCTCGCGCTCACCGACGCGCGCGTGGAAGGGCGCCTGCGTGATGGCGCTCTGGTCCTGATGACCGGCATGGGAGCGGGTCTCACCTGGGGCTCTGCGCTGATCGAATGGACGAACGGGAGGCCTCGATGAAGATCGCATACTGCTTCCCCGGACAGGGGTCGCTCGAGATGGGAATGGGTCGAGATATCGCGGAGGCGTTTCCGGTCGCGAAAGAGGTCTATCGCCTGGGCTCGGAGGCCACCGGGCTCGACCTCGAGCAACTGTGCTTCGAGACGCCGCTCGAAGATCTCGTGGACACCGAGCTGCAGCAGCCCGCGCTGGTCGCGACGAGCCTTGCGATCCTCGCGGCCATGCGCGATCGCGGTCTGGAGCCGGATGTCGTCGTCGGACACTCGGTGGGGGAGTTCGCCGCGCTCGCGGCTGCCGGGTCCCTCGGCACGGGCGAGGCGATCGGGCTGGTTCGAGAGCGCGGGCTCGCGATGGCCGAGGCCGCGCGCCAGCGGCCCGGGACGATGGCGGCGATCCTCGGACTCGAGGACGCGGAGGTCGAGAACCTCTGCCGGAAGATCGTCGGAGTCTGGCCGGCGAACTACAACTGCCCAGGGCAGATCGTGATCTCGGGTGAGCGCGACGCAGTCGAGGAGTGCTGCGCCGAGGCCACGAGCCTCGGCGCCCGACGAGCGATCCAGCTCAAGGTCTCGGGCGCGTTTCACAGCCCGCTGGTCGCGCGTGCGGCCGATCGGCTGCGGCCGGCGCTGGACCGCGTGCGCTTCACCGAGCCGCTGGCGCCGTTCATGTCGACGGTGACCGCGAAGATCGAGCCGGCGCACCGGCTCGCCGTTCTCCTCGTCGATCAGCTGACCGCTCCCGTGCGCTTCACGCAGGCCGCGACCGAGCTGATCCGAAGCGGGGCCACGACGTTCGTCGAGGTCGGGCCGGGGAATGTGCTGTCCGGTCTCGTGAAGCGGATCGACCGCGGGGTCAAGACGATCTCCGTGAACACGGTCGAGAGCCTGGATCGCGCGCAGGAAGCGCTCTCTCGGTGAAGGCGCGAAGCGCTTTGTCCGCGAAGCGGACCA
This sequence comes from Actinomycetota bacterium, assembly GCA_013812465.1. The sequence continues at coordinate 1 of JACCTK010000123.1, read as the reverse complement.
G
>JACCTK010000119.1 GCA_013812465.1 Actinomycetota bacterium | reverse complement strand
CGACCTTCGCCTCCATCGCCCGCTGCATCGGCTCGAGCGCCGGGCAGCCCAGAAACGTCGGCGTGAACTCGATTCGCACGCATCCGTCGTCGATCTCGACGTCCTTGATGACTCCAAGGTCGACCAGTGAGATCACCGGGATCTCGGGATCGGGGATCTCCGCGAGCGCGGCCCACACCTCGTTTACGGTGACCATCAGTCGAACTCCGTCGGCAGGCCCGGATCATCGAGATGGGCAAAGCAGCGATCCAGCTGCCACGCAGACGCCCTCGAATAGCGCAGTCCCGGCAGCTCGTCTCTCGAGAAGAACCTCGTGTCGAGGATCTCGGCGTCCGGGGTTTGCTGAGTCGCATCGACGAGCTCGCAGAGGAAGACGGCTTTCCAGATGTGCCATTGGTGGGGTGGGAACGCATGGCGATCCCGCTCGTACAGGCCGAGCACTTTGACGGCCCGGGTTCGGTAGCCCGACTCCTCGAGCACTTCGCGTACGGCGGCTTCGCTTGGGCTTTCCCCGATGTCGGCCCACCCGCCTGGCAGAGACCAGCCGCGGTCCCCCGCCTCCTGGACGAGGAGGATCCCGCCGTCTCGAAAGACTGCGCCACGCACGTCGAGCTTCGGGGTCGCGTGGCCCCATTCCGTCGCGAGGCGAAGCTCGACGTCCGAGGCGTCGAGCCCGTTGGGATGTGCCAGCATCTCGGCTGCGACCCGGCGCACCTGGACGTAGCGCTCGCCGTCGTAGGCACTCGGCTCGTACGCGAGGCCGGACTGGGCGATCGCCTGCAGGCTGCGGGCCCAGGCGAGGAGCTTCGGAGCCTCCGTCACCACTGGGTACCGGCCGGCGCCGAGCGGCGGACCATCGTCATCTCCTCCAAGAGCTGGGCGAGCTCGACCTCGTGGACGCCGCGGGATACCGGCTCCACATCTGCCAGCTCACGCCCCAGCCGCTCCTGGGCACGGCGACGAAGCTCCGGGCGCAACTCGTCGTCGAGGACTCCGAGCGCGTAGGGCCAGAGCTCATCGACCGCCTCGTTCAGACGAGAGCGCCCCTCGTCGGAGCAGAGCAGGCGATCGACCCACATCTCTGCGTGCATGCGGTGGTACGCCTCCTCGCGATCCATCTTCGCGGCGATGCCTGCGATCTCGGGATCGTCTGACGCCTTGAGCGCGGCAAGCCGGAGCTCGTCGGCGGTCTCGTACAGCCAGTGGCGCGCGATCGTCCGTGCCCACTCGAGCCGGCGCAGCTGGACGAGCGGCGCGCAGCGGTATTCCTCGGGAGTCCGGTCGAACGCGAGCTCGTCTGCGGTCGTCCCGAGCTCGACCGCAGCTAGCTCATAGAGCGCCCGCGCATGGCCGATCTCGTTCTGCGCAATCGAGGAAAACGCGACATCCTCCTCGAGGAACGGAGCGATCCCCGTCCACTCGGAGTTCCGCCAGCCGAGGAACAGCTCGTCATCGGCGATCGAGATCAGGAGATCGGCGCGCGCGCTCATTCGGTCTGCTCCGCCTCTGGCGCAGCCTCGAGCGTCCCCGCCCGCTCGCGCGCCTCGCGCAGCCGCGCTTTGATCGAGTAGCCGTCCACGCGGCGGTACTTCATCTCGAACTCGTCGGGGAACTCCTCGATCTCGCTCACCGCCTCGCGCGGCACGAGCCAGAGAGCAACTGATTCCTGCCGCCTGCCGTATTGCTCGCGCGCGTAGATCTCGGCGAAGCGCTCGTCCGGCGCGTCAACCGTGCCCGCATGCTGGAGGGGCTGTCCTTTTCGTTCCTGCCGGAAGACCTCGTACGTCACGCGGCCTCCGAGAGCACCGCCTGCTCGACCCAGGCCACGTCCTCCCGGGAGAGCCGGCGGAACTGCAACCGCTCCTCGGAAGCGGGCCCGTGCCCGGTGACGACCTCGCGCAGCTTGTCCCAGTCGGGCTCGGTGTAGCTCCAGATGCCCGTCTCCTCGTCCTTTGCGAGAGCCGGATCGGGAATCGTCAGCCCGAGCTCGCGAATCTGCGGCACGTACCCGTCGAGGAACTCCTGGCGCGCGTCCTCGTTCG
>JACCTK010000303.1 GCA_013812465.1 Actinomycetota bacterium | reverse complement strand
GCCGCGCGCGCGTCGTAGATCCGGGTGGTCTGGCTTCAGCCAGACCCTTGCTTACGACGCCCGCGCTGAGGCGACCGCGAGCAGCCGCTCTCGGATCTCGCCTGTGTCTGCCCCCAAATCGTCGAGGCGGGGGAGCGCGGCAAGGCTTTCCAGCCCGAAGACACGCTCGAAGAGAGGCGTCGTGCGATAGCGCACGGCCCCGCCCGGACCGCTCTCGCGGCCTGCCTCGGAGATCAGCCCGCGCTCGACGAGGCTGGCGACGGCGGAGTCCGCCGCGACACCGCGAATGCGAGCCACCTCCGGCCGAGAGCACGGCCCCAGATACGCGACGACGGCGAGGGTCTCGAGCGCCGCCTGCGAGAGACCACGCTCGACCGGACGCTCGAAGAGACGCGCGCAGGCCTCGGACGCTTCCCGGCTCGCCCGGAGCGCGTGCCCTCCGGCGACCTGCTCGAGCACGATGCCGCTCCTGCGCTCGCTGAAGCGCTGCCGGAGGAGCCCGAGCGCCGTCTCCACCCGCTCGGGATCGTCCTCAGTCGCCTCGGCGAGCTCGGACACCGTGAGCGGCGCGGAGGCGACGACGAGCAGCGCCTCCACCGTGCGGGCGAGGTGATCGACGGGGTTGTTCGCGATCAGGCGGAGCGTGCTGTCCACGTGGTGATCCTTTCGTCGTCGATGCGAGAGATCCTTATAGGGGCGAACGACGCGCTCTGGCTCAGCGAGATCTCCCCGCCCTTGCGGAGCTCGAGGAGCGCGAGAAAGGCGACCGCCTGCTCGACGCGAGAGAGATCGGCGACCTCAACGTCGAAGTCGAAGACACGCCGTCGCGAGAGCAGCGCGCGAAACCGCTCGAGGAACTGCGACACCGGCGGGAAGCGCAGGGCCATGTGGCCGAGCGAGACGGCAGGCGGTGGAACCGCGAGAGCCCGCAGCGCTGTCGACAGGACGTTCGGATCCTGGGGAGCGAGCCGGCGCTCTGGCTGAGGCGCGAGCGGCGCCGGCCCGAGCCGGAACCAGCGATCGCGCTCGCCCGCGAGCCGTTCGGCGAGCCACACCGCCGCCTCCTTCATCCGCCGGTACTCGGCGAGGCGGCGCGCGAGCTCCTCGGCGGCCTCCTCCGGCTCGAGCGCATCGAGCTCCGCGGCCTCCTCCGGGAAGAGGAGACGAGCCTTCAGCTCGAGCAGCGCGGACACGAGGACGAGGAACTCGCCGCACGCCTCGAGATCGATCTCGTCCCGTTCGGCGAGTCGCTCGACGAACGCCAGCACGATCGCCGCGATGTCGATCTCGCCCGGCTCGAGCTCCTCTCTCAGCAAGAGCGTGAGAAGCAGGTCGAACGGGCCCTCGAACGCATCGAGGTCGAGATCGAGCTCGCGCACGGGAGTCGGGAGCATCGCCCGGAGGCTAGTCACGCGGCCGGATGTGCCTGGAGCATCGGCTCTGTTGGAGACGGCGTCACCTTCCGTCAGGGAAGGTTTCCAATCTGCCGACTTCACACCCCGGAGCTAACGCCGCCGGGGCACCCCATAAAGGGGTCTTCCGCGCGACCGGAATCCGCGCTAGCGGACTCCGGTCTTGCGCAGAGAGTCCGCAACGCTAAGCGCCTCAGCTAGCTCGAGGTCGCCTTCTAGCCGGTAGCCGACGCCCCCGCGCTCCCAGATCAGCACATCGCGGGCAAGGCGGGCGCTCTCCTCGACGATCTCGCCGTCTCGGTCGAGCAGGATCACGAAGTGCGTCTCCCCGCTCAGGAAGATGCCCGGAGACCCGTGCACGTCGACGCGCTCGACCTGCGTGTTGGGGGCGACGAGCTTCTTCAGGAGAATCTCCTCCCCGACGGGCGGAACAAGGGACGACTGCGCAATCAGAAGACGCGGCGCCTCGGGCGTGCCGTAGAGGAACCACACCGTGCCTTGTCCAGCCACGTACACGCGGTCCGGAGGCGCCTCGAGCTCGCGGAGCGCGAACGTGCTCCTCTGTCTCGCCTCCTCCAACGTGACCCGCTCGCCGAGCGCGAGCTCGAGACCGTCCTCGGCCGGAACCTCGGGAAGCTCGTCGACGAGCTCAATGCGCTCCCCGCCGATCGAGAGCAGGCGGAGGAGCGCCGCGCGCGCGTCCGGAATCGCGAGCGTCGCCGCGAGCGCGGCGAGGACGACGATCGCGAGCGCCACGATCCAGCGCGCTCGCTCGACGCGCCGGGGCGACCGCGGCTCGAGCTGCGCGAGCACGGCCGGCGCGAGATCCGGAGTCTCCGGAACGTCGAGCTCGCGCGCCAGAGCGCTGAGCGCCCGCTCCAGCTCACTCACAGCTGCACCTCGGTCCTGAGCCGGGCGAGCGCCCGCGCGGTGCGGGACTTGACCGTCCCGCGGCGGACGTCGAGGACGGTCGCGGTCTCCTCCTCGGAGAGCTCGAGCAGGTACCGGCACGTGAGGACGTCACGATCGCGCTCGTCCAGTCGCCGAATCGCTGCGACCAAGGACTCCCGCTGCTCGCGTGCGAGCGCGGCGCCTTCGGGAGACGGTGCCGCGTCCCCCAAGGGTTCTGTCGTGCCCGCGCGGAGTTGCAAGGCATAGGCCCTCCCGACTGTGCGCCGCCGGTTGTGGGCCTCGTTCGCCACGATGCGCAGGAGCCAGGGCCGAAACGGCGAGCCGGGACGAAAGCGGGGCAGCGCTCGCCACGCCTTGACGAACCCCGTCTGAACGGCGTCCTCCGCATCCGAGGCCGACCCGGTCAGCAGGTACGCGGTTCGGAAGGCGATGTCCTGATACATGCGCACGAGCTCCTCGAAGGCGCGCTCGTCCCCGCGCCTGGCGCGCTCTGCGAGTCGAGCGTCGTCGGGCGGCCGGCCCTCCACCGGCCTGTTCTACACCGAACAGACGGTGGAGGTTCCCGGCTGAGCCCGACTAGGACGCCTAGCTCGCGGGCGTCAGCCTCCGCTGACGGACGACGCCGAACGTCGCCGCGGCGAGCAGAGCTAGGCCCGCGATGATCGCGACTCCGACTGGGAGCGCGGGAAACGAGGTCGGCGAGCCGGCAGGAGGCGACCCGATCGTCACGGGGCCGTAGGTCACACTGGCCTCCGCCGCCCACCCGCTGTCGATCGCGATTCGCCAGTCACCGCTCTCCGGGAAGACGACGCTCGCCTCGTACACGCCGACCTCCGAGGTCTCGGTCGCCGGGAACGTGTGCGCGCCTTCGTCGTCGGTGATGGTCACGACGGGGCTGAGTCCGCCGAGCGGCGTCCGGCCGTGCTGGAGCACGGTGATCGTCGGCTTCCAGGTCTCGCCCGCCGCCATTCCGTCCGGAAGCGGCGCGAAGCCGACGGTCGCCCAGCCACCCGCGCCGGCGGGCGCCGAAGCAGCGAGCGCCACGACGAGCGCCGAGAGCACGATGAGGTAACGCATGACTTCTCCTTTGGTCGTCTGCGAGAAATACACCGCAGGCGGCAAAAGAGGTCCACTAGCGCTCTCGCGGAACCGCCATCGTCTCGACCTTGCGAGGCGGCGGGCCGGCGCCTCGGTTCCACGTCCGCTGCCAGAAGACGAAAAAGGCGGCGGAGAGGATGATCGCCAGCACGGCGACGTAGACGTTCAGGCGCACGCCCCCGAGCTCATGGGAGGGGTCGACCCTGAGCATCTCGATCCACACCCTGCCGATGCTGTACAGGAGGACGTAGAGGGCGAACAGGTTCCCGGGACGCAGGCGGAACCGCCGCTCCACCAAGAGGAGCACGCCCGCCGCGCTGAAGCTCCAGAGCGCCTCGTACAGGAAGGTGGGATGGAACGTCTCCTGCTCGACGTCCTCGATCGGCCGGTTGGCGGGAGAGATCTCGAGCCCCCACGGGAGATCTGTCGGGCC
>JACCTK010000109.1 GCA_013812465.1 Actinomycetota bacterium | reverse complement strand
CGGCTTCGGACCGCGGTCTCAGCGCCGTTACGGCGCCTTGCTCGGCGAGCGCACCTTCGTCGTCACGCCGTAGCGGACAAAGAGCACGCCGCAGTCATCGCGCTGGTGGAGGACATGGCGCGGGCGTGTCGGGCATGGCAGCGTGTGGCATGGGTGTCGCGATGCCGGAGCGGTCGTCCGCATCGACCGGATGCCACACATGCCGGGGATGCTGGTGACGGAGGAGCAGCTCCGCGAGCAGCAGGACTCCGAGCTGGAAAGCGTGCGGGAGCACTTCGCTCTCGCAGGAATAGCCGTCACGTCATCAATCTGAAAGGAGAAACACGATGGACGCAACCAAGACCGCAACGAAGATGTGGAAGAGAGTCGACCAGGGGTCGCCCGATCTCGGCGTCACGGAGCAGTACATCTTGGAAGGTGCTGAGGGCCAGCTCATCGGCTTCGAGCGATACGAGGACGGTCGTCAGAGCGATCTGGTCTCCTTGCCGCAGGACTTCGCGATCCCCTCCAACTTCACCGAGGTGGATGCTCTCGAGAAGGTTCCTGCCGGCGAGATCCGCGGAAGGCTCGCTAGCCACTGATGAGCCGATTCGTGAATAGGGTCATCAAGGACACCGAAGTCATTCGCTGGCTCGAAGATGCTCCAGAACTGGTGCGGAGCAGGAGCGGGTCTGTCGTTTTTCATCACCTTCGGCTTTCGCTTCCGCTTCCGCGTTTTCCCGTCCAGGCCGGTACTGGTTTGAGGCAACTGGCTACCAGTAGCCAGTTGATCCTTCTCCACCGTTCTCTTCGACACCCCCATGGTCGCGGCTACGGCTCTTTGCGAATACCCCGACGGAGTGTGTTTAGCTGAATGGCGAGCCGTAACGCGCGGGGAGTCAGAAGGATCCTCGTCTTCTTACAGGGACGGCTAGCTCATAGGAAACTAAAGAAGTGGGGGTATTTTGGGGGGAACCCCGACCCAAGCTCGCCCCTCTACATCACCGAGGAGGACAGAGAGTCGTTCCGGCGAGAACTCGAGAGAGACCGTATCGCGAAGACCGGAATCTGAAAATCCTCCCCCAAGGCGCTCGGCGTGTCTGCCTGTATCAGGCAACACGGCCGAGTGACCACCGGAGCCCCTCGTCGCCGCAGGCGGGGGGCTCCTCCCCTTTGGAGACACGAAAGGCCCGAACCAGTCGGGCCTTCCATTTGTGTTCATTTCGTGTATACTGGGCTTTATGAACGCCATAGGCTACGTCAGAGCAAGCACCGCCGAGCAGAGCGACAGTGGTCTCGGACTGGCGGCACAGAGAACGGCCATCGAGACCGCCTGTGCGGCTCGTGGCTGGACGCTCCTCCGCATGGAGGAAGACATCGCCTCGGGCTCCAGGGTGGATCGTCCGGGGCTCCAGAGGGCCCTTACGTCCGTACAGACGGGAGAGGCCAACTGCATCGTCGTCCTTCGTCTGGATCGGCTCAGCCGGTCGGTCAAGGACTTCTCCGACATGCTGGCACGGTTCCCCTCAGGGATCGTCTGCCTGGATCTCGGGATCGACCCGACCACACCCTCGGGGGAGATGATCGTCACCGTCGTGGCGGCCATGGTGCAGATGGAGCGCCGCCTGATCTCGCAGAGGACGAAGGAAGCTCTCGCCGTCAAGAAGGCCCAGGGGATACAGATTGGCCGGCCTCGGAGCATGGATCCCAAGATCCGCCGCCGCATCCTCCGCGAGTACAAGAAGGGCGGCAGGGGGAACGGCTACAAGGGGATCGCCGACCGGCTGAACGCCCAAGGCGTCCCCACGGTGCTCGGGGGCAAGACCTGGTATCCGTCGACTGTCAAGAGGGTGGTACAGAGTGGATGACAAAAACCCGACGTGTGGTGCGATGGGCCACGCGCCCCGAACAGAGACGCAACTCGAGACAGCCTGGGGGCCTATGGCCCCGGGAGGACTCGAACCTCCGACACCCGCTTTAGGAGAGCGGTGCTCTATCCCCTGAGCTACGAGGCCCAGGCAGAGAGTAGAGGAAACCGGGAAAGCGCGTTTCCGCTTGTTTGCAGGAGATTCGGCTCTACCAGAGACGAGGAACCCGCTGCTCTATCCACTGAGCTACGGGGGCGCGAGGCCACGATAGCGCCCACCCGCCACGGGAATAGGTCTCTGTTCGGGCGAAAGCGACGCCTCGGTCGAGGGCTACCTGTGTCGGTACACGATGCGGCCGCGGGTCAGGTCGTACGGTGAGACCTCGACGTTGATCCGGTCGCCTGGCGCCATGCGGATACGGTAGCGCCGCATCTTGCCCGCGGTGTAGGCGATCAGCTCGTGGCCGCCGTCCAGGGCGACGCGGAACATGCCGCCGCCGAGCGCCTCGAGCACCTCGCCTTCTACTTCGACCTTTTCCTCGCGAGCCATGTTCTCCTAAAGGTTAAAGGGCGCGCGGCCCGAAGGCCGCGCGCCTGTCTGTGTTAGACGGTTGTGACGTTGATCGCCTCGGGGCCCTTTGCCCCCTCGCGGGCTTCGAATTCGACCCGAGCGTTCTCGCTCAGTGACTTGAAGCCGTTGCCGGCGATGTTGGAGTGGTGGACAAAAAGATCCTTGCCACCCTCGTCGGGCGTGATGAAGCCGTAGCCCTTTGCATCGTTGAACCACTTGACTACTCCGGTTGCCATATGAAAAACACCTCCCCTCACCCTCGATCGAACGGGTAGGGAAGCCGTGGCCCCCGGTACTCGTCCTGGTTTTCGCCGAACAGCCTAGCTGGTCGGGTCAGCCTCGCGCCCGCGGTTGGTAGCGTGGCCGCGTGGCGGGTCGAGCAACGGAACTCGCATTTCTCGGCGGACGCGTGATCGCGATCGCCGGCGCGGGTGGGAATCTCGGTCCGACGGTCGTCGACCGGCTTGCGTCGTCCGGTGCCGTGCTCGCGCTCGGAGGAAGGGACTCGCGTCCGCTGGACACGCTCGCGAGGGATCTCGAGATCGAGGCAGACACGGCTTCCGTCGATCTCCTCGACCGAGACTCGGCGCGCTCTTGGGCAAACGGGATCGTCGAGCGACGAGGGCGGGTGGATGCGCTCGTGCACCTCGTCGGAGGATGGCGTGGCGGCACTCCGATCGAGGAGGCGCCGCTCGAGGACTGGGACTTCCTCCACGGTTTGCTCATCCGCACCGTCCAGCTCGCGACGCAGGCGTTCGCGCCGCATCTCCTCGCGAGCGGTCGCGGGCGGTTCGTCCTCGTCTCGAGCTCGCAGGCCCAGGCGCCGACGCAAACGAATGCCGCCTACGCGGCGGCGAAGGCGGCGGCCGAGGCGTGGACGCTCGCGCTCGCCGACCGGTTCCGCGGCTCGGGAGCGACCGCGAACATCATCGTCGTCGGCGCGATCGTGACGCCCGCCATGCGCAAGGAGTCGCCGGACAAGGATTTCTCCTCGTTCACCTCCGCGGAGGAGATCGCCGAAGCGGTCGCCTACCTCTGCTCCGATGCCGCGGCCTCCATGAACGGCCAGCGGATCACGCCGCGCGGCGCTGCCTGACCAGCCACTCGCGGCGAAGCAAAAGGGGGCAGAGCAGCGGGAGCATCGCGACGACCAGCCAGAGATAGAGGGTGGTCGCCCCGGCGACCAGGCAGAGGCCGAGCGCGAAGAGCTGGGTAGAGAGACCGAGATTGGCCAGCACGAGAACGGTCAGCCGGTCGTGGTAGGCGAGCGTTGCGGCGTGCCTCTTCCCGGGGTTCTCGACATCGCTCAAACCCCGCTCGAGCCGCCACGCCGAGAACGCGCGGATGAGCCGATCCTGCGGCGCGAAGAAGACTCGATAGACAAGGGCGAGCGCGAGCTCGATCGGGCCTCCCGAACCGTGCGCGAGGTTGGGCTGGCCGCCGCGAGCCTCGCGATAGAGATGCGCGAGGTTGAAGTCCAAGCTGAGCACGAGCGTCAGCACGCAGAACGCCCCGAGAGCGAGCCACGGCCGCTCCGTGACAGCGCCGAGGATGGCGAACAGGATCAGATTGAGGGCGGTGTCGGACTCGGTGTCGAGATATCTCCCGAGCAGGGTGACCCGACCCGACAAGCGCGCAAGCCTGCCATCGGCGTTGTCGAGCAGTGTCTTCAGCTGCAGCAGCAGCGCGGCCGTCACGAATGAGCTCAGCGCGAGCGCAAGGCCTGCGGCGAGACCGGTGAGTCCCGCTACGAGAACAAGGGCGGGGGGCGGAATCCGGAGCGGCAGCAGAGTGAGGGCGACCCGATGGGCGAGCGGGCCGTAGAACGCCGCCACTACGACCTCCCGTGCGGGGCGCTCCTTGTCGGACGCGACGGCTCGGAGCGCGGCGGTGTCGGTGGAGACAGTCATGGGGTCGCTCGATCGTAGATACTGCCGGGATGGCCAATCCGGATGGATGGAGCGAGGTCGACAATGCGCTCGAGCGCACGTTCGAGCTTGCGAGCTTCAAGCATGCGCTCGACTTCGTGAGCCGCGTCGGCGAGCTCGCCCAGCGGGAGGATCACCATCCGCATATCGCGATCGACTACAAGAAGGTGACGCTCCGCTGGTGGACGCACACCGCGGACGGGATCACCGACCGAGATCGCGAGCTCGCCCAGATGACGAACGCGCTCTAACTCGCCTCACTATGACGTCTTGACGGGGCGGCCCTGGCAAGGTTTGCGGCTGATCGCATCGCCTTATCACGATGGTCTGGCGCAGGTCGACCGCGGTCGCGGCACGACGAGGCTGTTGGAGGAGCTGCATGCGTCAGGGGCGCTGTCGGCCCTCGGTCATCCGGGCACGGTCGGACCGTCGCCCCGGTGAGTCCGGCTACGCCCGAGGCCGCGCGAGTGTTCGAGCTCAACCGGGGACTCGCCGGCCATGTGCGCGACGCGAACGCGGACGGTGTCTTTCCGGTCGTTCTGGCAGGCGACTGCAACAGCTGCCTGGGGACGGTGGCCGGCTGTGGGGCTCGAGACCTGGGAGTCGTGTGGTTCGACGCTCATGCCGACTTCGATACCCCGGAAGACAGCCGATCGGGGTCTTTCGACGGGATGGGCTTGGCGATGCTGACCGGCCGCGGCTGGGATGCGCTCCGCGAGACGATTCCCGGACTCGCTCCGATCCCTGAGAGTCACGTTGTCCTCGTCTCGGCTCGCGATCTCGAGCAAACCCAGCGAGATCGCCTCCAGCGCTCGCGCATCCGCTGTCTCGAGGGGAACGCCTTCTCCGACACGGATCTGCGCGTCGCGCTCGACGAGCTTCGAGAGCGGGTACGCCGCGTGTATCTGCACATCGATCTGGACGCGCTCGACCCGGGTGAGGGAACTGCGAACCAGTACAGCGCGCCGGATGGGCTCAGCAGCGCACGGCTGCAGTCGGCAGTGGGCGAGGTCTTCGACCGGTTCCACGTCGTCGCAGCTGCGATCACGGCCTACAACCCGCTGTCCGACGCCGACGGACGGATGGCAGATACGGCCACCCGGCTCCTTACTGCGATCGTCGGATACGCGTTGCCGAACGACGGCTGAGGAGCAATCTCCCGGCGGGATTGCGGCGTTAGGGTGCGCGCGTGGAGACGAGCGGCCGCGTAACCATCTGTGACGTCGGCCCGCGCGACGGGCTCCAGAACGAGCCCGAGACTCTCGAGCCCGCAGTCCGGGCGGAGCTCGTCGGAAGACTCGTCGCCGCCGGCGTCCGCGCTGCGGAGGTGGCGAGCTTCGTCGACCCGCGGCGCGTGCCGCAGATGGCCGGCGCGGAGGACGTGGTGGTGGCGCTCGACCGTATCGAAGGAGTCGTCTATGCAGGTCTCGCCCTCAATGAGCGAGGCTACGACCGCCTAGTCGCCTCCGGGCTGGACGAGGTGCGCTTCGCGTTCGGCGCCACGGAGTCGTTCAACCAGCGGAATCAGAACGCGTCCGTGCAGGAGTCGCTCGCGACGGCGCTTCGTATCGTCGAGCGGGCGCGCTCCGGTGGGATCCGGGTGGCGGTGACGGTGAGCGTGGCGTTCGGCTGCCCCTTCGAAGGCTCGGTCGACGAGGGTCGCGTGCTCGCGCTCGCCGCGGAGCTCGCTGCTGTCAGTCCCGACACGATCCTCCTCGCAGACACGATCGGTGTCGCCGTGCCCACCCAGGCGCGGAGACTCGTCTCGCGAACGGTCGAGCTCGGCATCCCAGTCGGCGGACACTTCCACAACACGCGTAACACGGGCTACGCGAATGCGCTCGCGGCGCTGGAGGCCGGGGCCAGCGTGCTCGACGCGTCGGTGGGTGGCCTCGGCGGTTGCCCCTTCGCGCCGCGCGCGACTGGGAACATCGCGACGGAGGATCTCGTGTATCTCCTCCACGGCGAGGGTGTCGAGACTGGGATCGACTTGGACGCGCTCATCGCTGTCTCCGGTTGGCTGGAGGGAGTGCTCGGGCGAGAGCTCGAGGGCCAGGTTTACCGGGCGGGAGGCTCCCTGTCTTCGTAGAGCGACGCTTGCGTCGCCTCGTCAACCCGTGGCGAGCGAGGCGAGGCAAGCCTCGCCCCTACGCTCGGGCGGGGAGAATCGTCCCACGCACCTCGCCGAGCTCGACGTTGCCGGCGCGTCCCCGCAGCACGACCTCGTCTCCGTCCTCGAGAAACATCCGCGTGCTCCCGTCGCCGAGCCGGATGGGATGGGCGCCGTTCCACGTCAGCTCGATCAGCGATCCCTGGCTGCCGGCGCCCGGCCCCGAGATCGTCCCCGACGCGAACAGATCGCCCGTGCGCAGTGACGCGCCGTTGACGGTGGCGTGCGCGAGCTGTTGCGGCATCGTCCAGTAGAGACCGCTTGCGTTCGTCCGGGACACGACCGTGTCCGAGAGCTCGACCTCGAGCTCGACATCCAGCGCCCAGTCGCCCGCTACGCGCAGATAGGGGAGCGGCTCGGGGTCCTGCGCGGGCGCCGACACGAATCGATCCTCGAGCAGCGCGAGCGGCGTGACCCACGCCGAGATCGAGGTCGCGAAGGACTTCCCGAGGAACGGCCCGAGCGGCTGATACTCCCACGCCTGGATGTCGCGGGCGCTCCAATCGTTCACGAGCACGACTCCGAAGACGTGATCCCGGAATGCCGACGCCGAGACCGGCGCGCTCAACACGCTGCCGACCCCGACGACGAATCCGAGCTCGAGCTCGATGTCGAGCCGCCGGCTGGCCCCGAAGGAAGGCTCGGAGTCAGCGACACGCTTCGACTGGCCGCGAGGTCGCACGACCGGGGTTCCGCTGACCACGATCGTTCCGGCGCGGCCGTGGTAGCCAACCGGGAGGTGACGCCAGTTCGGAAGAAGCGGCTCCGCGTCGGGACGGAAGAGTCGACCCAGGTTGGTGGCATGCTCGAGCGACGAGTAGAAGTCGACGTAGTCGGCGACTTCGAAGGGAAGGTGGATCGTCGCGTCCTCGAGCGGGACGATGTCGCGACCTCCCTCGATGAGATCCACCACCCGCTGGAGCGTCTCCTCCCATACCGCCCTCCCGAGGGCCAGAAACGCGTTCAGGCTCGGCTCGGAGAACGCAGAGCCAAGGCCGTTCGCCCGAAGATCGAGGATGCCGTGGCCGGCTCGAAAGCCGACGCGGGGCTCGTCTCCGTCGAGCGAGAAGACACCGAACCCGACCGCCCCGTTCACAGCGGCAGGATCCCCAGCCTCTCGAGCTCTGCGACCGGCTCGAAGAAGCTGCAACTCCCGATCGAGTGCAGCTTCGTCCGGCGTGCGTGGAGGAGCTCAGCCGATCCCATCGTGCGTCTACGCCAGCGAAGACCTTCGGCGCGAAGCTCGAGGGCTCCGGGCTCACGTTCGTCGAGGGCACCCTCTTCGCGGTACACCGCCGCGGCAAGGAGATTCAGGAAGCCGTGCTCGTCCTCGGTGCTCAGAGCATGGTGCAGCCCCGCTGTGGCCTTGTAGACGATCTTGCGCGCGCGGCACTCGCACAAGAACCAGCCGAGCCGTGTCGTATCCCCACTGCAGCGGACCTTCGCGCGCAGGCCATAGCGCTCGACCTCAGCGAGACGGGCAACGAGATCGTCGTCGAGCGGAACTTCGACGTAGACCTCATCCGCAAGGCCGACGAGCGACGCAAGATCGGCTCCCGGAGGTGCTTCAACCGCCTCGACCCTGGGATCTGGCTTCAGCCAGACGCCGCTCTCGGGGTTGTCCAGCACGACGCTGACGCCGCGGCCCACATCAGGCAGCTCGGCCAGCCGCGACGCCGGACAGACGAAGCGGCCGAGCATGAACGCGCTCGAGCCCTCACGGGCGCGTCGGTCCTCCTCGAGCGCCGCGGGCAAATCCAAGGACGCGGGCGGGAAGAGCGGCGCGTGGTCGATCAGCCGCGAGAGCAGCGCAACCCGGCCGTCGTCCGTCGAGCTCACGAGGGGCATGTTCGCAGAGTCGATGCTCAAGACGACTCCGTTGCGTTCCGATGAGGTCATGGACTCATCTCTCATGTCGGATCCTGCGCCCAAGAGCTTCGAGCCTGCGCCTCGCCCGCAGATCAGCCTCGTCTCGTCCGCCGCCGAGCCGTATCGGCGGTTGGCCGAGATCTTCCACGACGTTCTTTCCGAGGAGAATCCCACCGCCCTCCTCGCCCGCATCGCGGACACGCTCGCCGAGCTCATCCCGTACGAGGACGTGCACATCTACGAGGCGGACGAGGTGAAGCGGATACTGATTCCCGTCCTCGCGCGCAGCCAATGGGCCGATCAGGTGATGAGCGAGACCTTCCCCTTCGGAGAGGGGATCACGGGCTGGGCGGTCGTGCATCGGGAGCCGGTTCTCGCGAACAAGGCGCATCTGGATCCGCGGGTGCGCTTCGTTCCGGGGACACCGGTCGAGCCGGAGGCCCTGATCGCCGTGCCGCTGATCGCCCGCGGGCGGCTGAAGGGGACGCTCAACATCTATCGCGTCGGCGAGCACGCGGAGTTCACCGCCGAGGAGTTCCATTTGGCCACGCGTTTCGGCGATGCGGCGGCGCTGGCGATCGACAACGCGCATATCCGCTCGCGCCTCGAGCACCAGGCGTCGACGGACGCGCTCACTGGCCTCTACAACCACCGGACGTTCCACGACCGGCTTCGACAGGAGATCATGCGCGCCTCCGCCGAGCACGACACGGTGGCCCTCGTGATGTTCGACCTGGACGACTTCAAGAAAGTCAACGACGTCTACGGCCACGGGGTCGGCGACCAGCTCCTGCTCCAGGTCGCCGACGTTCTCCGAGCATCGGTTCGATCATCCGACGTCGTCTGCCGGGTCGGTGGAGAGGAGTTCGCGATCATCCTCCCGACGGCCGATCTGCAACACTCGATCGTTCTCGCAGAACGAGTGGGCGCCGAGCTCGGAAAGCTGGAGGTCGAGGCCGCCGGCGGAATCACGGTCTCCACGGGCATCGCCGTCGGTCCCGTGCACGCGGCCAACCCTCGCGAGCTCGTCGCCTGCTCGGAGGCGGCGATGATGACGGCGAAGACCCGCGGGAAGGGGCTCATAGTGCCCTTCGACGAGAGCACGCTCGAACGTCCCTCCGGCGAGAGCGCGCAACGGGCGAACGTCCGCTCGATCGCCCACCTGAACATGCTCCAGAGCCTCTCGGGAAAGCTCTCCCGCCTGAATGACGTCGCCCGCATCGGGCTCACGATCGCGGACGAGCTGCGCCTCTTGATCGACTACCACAACTGCCGCGTCTTCCTCCGCGACGGCGACGACCTGCTGCCGATCGGCTTTCGCGGAGACTTGCTGGCCGCAGAGCCCGGATCGTCGGTGGAGCTCTCGCCGACGAAGGTCGGGAGGGGCATCACAGGGCGGGTCGCGGAGACAGGTGAGCCACTTCTCATCGACGACGCCGAGCGCTACGAGTTCGCCGAGCAGATCGCCGGCACGGCGGAGATCGAGGAGTCGCTCCTCGCCGTCCCGCTCACGTTCGGATCGCGGGTGATCGGCGTCATCGTGATCTCGAAGCTCGGCCTGAGGCAATTCGACGCAGACGATCTGCGAGTGCTCGAAGTCCTGGCCGGGCACGCATCGGTCGCGCTCGAGAATGCTCG
>JACCTK010000107.1 GCA_013812465.1 Actinomycetota bacterium | reverse complement strand
ACATCAAACTTCGACGCCTTTCGCCACGCCCACGCGGGGCGTGAGAATGCGCGGCCCGTCGGCGGTAATCGCGACCGTGTGCTCGAAGTGTGCAGCGAGGGAGCCGTCGGCCGTCGAGATCGTCCAGCCGTCGTCGGCGATCGTGATATCCGGTCCACCGGCGGTGATCATCGGCTCGATGGCGATGGTCATCCCGTCGGAGAGCCTCGGCCCACGCCCTGGCTCGCCGAAGTTGGGGATGTGCGGATCCTCGTGGTAGTGGCGCCCCACTCCGTGTCCGACGCACGCCCGCACGACTGAGAATTCCGCTTCCTCGACGACCGCTTGCACGGCGTAGCCGATGTCGCCAACCCGGTTCTCATGGCGCGCCTCGGCAATTCCCGCCGCGAGCGCGTCCTGGGCAACCTCGAGCAGGCGCTGCGCTTCGGAGCCGATCTCGCCCACGGCGAAGGTGTACGCGCTGTCCGCGATGTAGCCGGCGAGCGTCACACCGACGTCGATCGTGATCAGGTCGCCATCCGAGACCTCGTATTCCCCTGGGATCCCATGGACGACGACGTCGTTCGGAGAGATGCAGATCGCCTTCGGGTAGCCCTTGTATCCCTCGGACGTCGGCACGCCGCCCTGCTCTCGGATGAATCTGTCGGCGGCCGTGTCCAGCTCGTCCGTCGTCACACCGGGGGCGATCAGTGACCCAACGTGCGCGATCGTCTCTGCCACGAGAGCTCCGGCGGCGGCGATCCTGTCGATCTCCCTGGCACTCTTGCGGATGATCATGCGCTCTTCACCGTCTCGGGGTCGGAGTCGGGATCAGGCTGAAGCCTGACCCCGACGACTTTGCCAAGCGCATCCTGGACCGCGGAGAAGACCTCGTCGACGGTCTGCTCGCCGTCCACCGCGAGCAACATCCCGTCCAGGCGGTAGCGCTCGACGACCGGCTCGGTCAGGCCGTGGTACAGGCGAAGCCGGTTCAAGATCACCTCGGGCGCGTCGTCCGCGCGACCCTCCTCGGCACGCCGGTCGAGCAGACGCTCGAGAGCCACGACGTCGGAGACGTTCAACAAGAGGACGATGTCGAGAGGCTTCTCGATCTCCTCGAGCATCGCGTTCAGCGCCTCGGCCTGGGGAACCGTCCGCGGGAACCCGTCGAGCACGAAGCCGTGCTCGTCGGCGAGCCGCTCGCGAATGAGATCGACCATGAGATCGTCGGGAACGAGGTCGCCGCGCTCGAGGATCGGCTCCACCCGCTTGCCGAGGTCTGAGCCCTGCGCGATCGCCGAACGAAGGATGTCCCCCGTGGCGACGTGCGGGACGTCGTGAAGCGCGGCGATCCGCTTCGCCTGCGTGCCTTTTCCGCTCCCCTGCGGGCCCAAGATCAGAATGCGCACGGGGCCGCTATTTCAGGAAGCCCTCGTACGAGCGCATCATCATCTGCGACTCCATCTGGCGCATCGTGTCGAGCGCGACGCCGACCGCGATGAGAACCGACGTCCCGCCGAGCGCTCCCGCGCTCGCCTGGGAGAAGCCGCCATAGGCGATGAACAAGCTCGGAAGCACCGCCACCAGCGCCAGGAACAAAGAGCCCGGCAACGTCAGGCGCGAAAGAACGCGGTCGAGATACTGGGCTGTCGGGGGACCCGGCCGGATGCCAGGGATGTAGCCCCCATGCCGGCGGAGGTTGTCGGCCTGGTCGACCGGGTTGAACTGCACCGCCGTGTAGAAGTAGGTGAAGAGCACGATCATCATCCCCTCGAGCACCAAGTAGATCCAGTCGCCCGGCTGGAAGTACTCGTTGACGAACCGCTGGGTCGTCGGAAAGTACTGCGCCATCGTCGGCGGGAAGGCGAGTATCGCCGCCGCGAAAATGATCGGGATGACGCCTGCCATGTTGACGCGCAGCGGCAGGTACGTCGACCCGCCCGCGGTCATGCGCCGGCCCACCATCCGCTTCGCGTACTGGATCGGGATGCGCCGCTGACCCTCCTGCACGAAGACGACCGCCGCCACGATCGCGACCGCGATCAGCGGGTAGAAGAGCTTCTCCATGGACCCGCCGTTCCACCAGGCCGCGATCCCGATCGGCGCCCCGACGAGAATCGACGCGAAGATCAGGATCGAGATGCCGTTGCCGATCCCGCGCTTGGTGATCAGCTCGCCCATCCACATCAGGAGCGTGGTGCCGGCGGTCAGCGTGACGACGATCAACACGAGCTCGCCCGCGCCCGCCTCGAGCGCGCCCTGATCCCGGAAAAGGAACGCATACCCCGTGGCCTGCATGGCCGCGAGGACGACCGTCAGGTAGCGCGTGTACTGCGTGATCTTCGCGTAGCCCGCCTCCCCCTCCTTCTGGAGCTCGCCGAGCCGGGGGATGACGACGGTCAGGAGCTGGAGGATGATCGACGCCGTGACGTAGGGCATGATCCCGAGGGCGAACAACGAGAACTGGGACAGCGCGCCGCCCGAGAAGAGGTTGAGCAGGCCGAGGATCGTGTCGCCGCGGCCCGAGAAGTAGTTTTCGATCGTCTCCGAGTTGACACCCGGGGCGGGAATCCAGGATCCGAGCCGATACGCGGCGAGGATCATCGCCGTGAAGAGCACGCGACGCCGGAGCTCCGGCACGCGCCAGGCGTTGGCGAGCCAGGAGAACATGGCTAGCCGGCGCCCTCGGCAGGTTCTGACTCGGGCTCGGGTGCTGCATCGACCTCGGGCTCCGCTTCGCTCTCGGCTTCAGTCTCCGCGACCTCGGCTGCTTCGGCCTTCGGCGCGCTCGTCTTGTGGCGTTTCTTCTTCTTCTTGACCGGCTCGCCGCGGAGCCAGGTGAC
The DNA here is from genome assembly GCA_013812465.1 of Actinomycetota bacterium. The sequence continues at coordinate 1,483 of JACCTK010000107.1, read as the reverse complement.
CGAGCCTCCGGCCGCTTCGATCTTCTCGACCGCTGATTTCGAGAATCCGTGGGCAGAGACCGCGAGCTTCTTCGTCAGCTCTCCCTCGCCGAGCACCTTCACGTCGATCGAGAGCTTGCGCACCAGTCCTGCCGACTTGAGCGCTTCGGGAGTCACGTCCGCGCCCGCTTCGAAGCGGAGGTCGAGACTGCCGACGTTGACGGGCTGAGTGTAGGTGCGGAACGGCCCGATCGGCATCGCATCCGCGGAGGTGTTCCCGCGGAGCTTGCCGAGACGCATGTCGATCGGCATCTGGCCGCCCTCGAAGCCGGCGGGCATCTTGTGGGAGCCCGCACGCGACTTCTGGCCCTTGATGCCGCGGCCCGAATACCGCCCCTTGCCGGAGCCGAGACCCCGACCGACCCGCTTGCGCGCCTTGCGTGGCTGCGCGGGCTCGAGGTTGGAGAGATTGAGCTCTTCTGAAGCCATGTGCCTAGGCGCTTTCGACGCGAACGAGGTGATTGACCTGCCGGAGCATGCCCTTGAGCTCCGGGGAGTCCTTGTGCTCGGCGGTGCGGCCGATCTTCCCGAGCCCGAGCGCGCGCAGGGTGCCGATGTGCCGGTCCGTCTGGCCGATGGTGCTTCGCACCTGAGTGATCTTCAAGGAGCTCATAGGCCGATCCTCGGCCTATGGGCGTGGAGGGGTGTGGGGAACCGGGAGGTTCTCCACGCTCTCAGGAAGAAGGGGGGACACGGGGGAAACATGGTTTCCCCCGTGATCGTTTGCCGAAGGCTAACGATACTCAAGTCGTCTCCTCGGGCGCGTCCTCTACGACCGGAGTGGCGTCCGCTGCCGGCGCCGGCGACATGGCCGCCCGTTCCAGCGCGAGCGCCTCCTCGGCGCGGGCGCGCGTCGCAGGCCGGGGGATCGGGATCACGTCGGCGATCGTCTTGCCGCGGAGCTGCGCGACGTCCTCCGGCCGCACGAGGCGCTGCAGGCCCTCCACCGTGGCTCGGGTCATGTTGATCGGCGTGGTCGTGCCGAGGCTCTTCGCGAGGACATCGCGGATACCCGCCAGCTCGAGCACGGCGCGAACGCCGCCGCCGGCGATGACTCCCGTTCCCTCGCTCGCAGGCCTGAGGACGACGCGCGCGGCGTCGAACTGGCCGACGATCTCGTGCGTGATCGTCTGCCCGTGCTTCGGCACCGTGAACAGGTTCTTCTTGGCGTCCTCGACGGCCTTGGAGATGGCGAGCGGGACCTCCCGCGCCTTTCCGTAGCCGAGACCGACCCGGTCGGTCTCGTCACCGATGACGACGAGCGCGGTGAACGAGAACCGCCTGCCGCCCTTCACGACCTTGGCGACACGGTTGATCTCGATCACCCGCTCCTTCAGCTCGCGGGAGTCAGCGACTTCCCTGGTGCTCAAAATACGAGTCCTTCCTCGCGTGCGGCCTCGGCGAGCGCCTGCACGCGTCCGTGGTAGAGGTAGCCGCCGCGATC
>JACCTK010000100.1 GCA_013812465.1 Actinomycetota bacterium | reverse complement strand
ATCGTGCGCGACCTCGTCCTCGACCGACAGCCGTTCGTCGATGTCTCGCCCCTCGCCGCCGAGCGCTTCGAGCAGGAGACTCCCCGGCCGGAACACAACGTGATCTGAGCACTGTGCCAGGCATCGTCGTCTTCATCCCCGCGCTGAACGAAGAGGCCAATCTCCCAGCCGTGCTCGCGGAGCTTCGCGCTGAGCTTCCAGACGCCGACGTGCTCGTCGTGGACGACGGCTCGACGGACGGCACCGCCGCCGTGGCTCGGGCCGAGGGCGCCGAGGTGCTGTCCTTCGGCGAGAACCGCGGTCTGCGCGAGGGCATCGCCGCCGGCTACGGCTTCGCGCACGAGCACGCCTATGACTTCGTGGGGCGGGTCGACGCCGACGGGCAGCACCCAGTTCAGGAGCTCCGGCGCTTGCTCGAACTCGTGCAGGCGGGTGAATGCGACGTGGCGATCGGCTCCCGCTTTGCCGCCGGCGAGGGCTACGAGGCATACCGGTACGAGCCCTCGTCCAGCCGCCGCTTCGGAACGGCGGTCCTCCGGCGTGCGATGCGGGTCGCGCTCGGCCGCCCGTTCCACGACGCTACGAGCGGGATGTACGCGGTGAACGCCAAGGCGATGGCGATCCTGGCCGAGCCCTACGAGAGCGGAGCGCCCGAGGTTGAATCGCTCCTCCGCCTCCGCGAGACAGGGCTGCGCGTCGCGGAGATTCCCGTGAACATGCGTGACCGAGCCAGCGGCGAGTCGAAGCTGCGCGGTCGCCGGGCAGTCGAGCTCGTGTTCACCGTCGCAGGCACGCTCCTGCTCTACGGGCTCTGGCGACGTAAACGTGGAGCAAGCCGTTGAGCGGCCCACGGCTCATCGCCGTCCTCGGCTACTCGAGCCGAGACGGCGGCGCCGAGCTGAACCGCGTCAGCGCAGCGCGACTGGCTCGAGCAAACGAGGAGGCGTTGCCGGGAGACACGATTCTGTTCTCCGGCTGGCGGCGTCCTCGAAGGGCGGTCTCCGAAGCGGAGCTCATGTCCAGAGGGTGGAACGGCAACGCGGGGAACGTGCTGTTGGACAACGCCTCACGAACGACCTACGGGAACGTGCTCGCAGCCGCGAACGTCGCACGAGAGCTTTCGGCGCGTGAGATCGTCCTCGTCACGTCGGGTTGGCATGCCCGCCGCGCCTCGCGGCTGCTCGAGGCCGCGCACGGCGACCGGGTCGTGCTCGCCGCGACGGACGAGCGCGGGACCGTCGGCGCTCGCATCCGCGAGCGCGCATGCTGGCTGCTCGTGCCGCTGCAGGCTGCTCTCGCGCAGCGCAGGCGCTAGCGTGCTGGTATGAAACGGGTCGCGCTGCTCGCCATCGTCCTCGCACTCGCAGCCGTGGGCTGCGGCGCAGACGACGGCGGCTCGGGCTCGGCGACGCCGACCGACGAATGGGCCGAGGGGTACTGCGCCGCAATCGTCGACTGGGCCGACGAGCTGAGGCTGGCGACCGACGAGCTCCGAGACTTCAGATCGCTCTCCCAGCAGAGCTTTGCGCAAGCGGGCGACGACATCCGCGCGGCAACGGATTCGTTCACCGGCGAGCTGCGAGCGCTCGGCGCTCCGGACACGGAGTTCGGCGAGGCTGCGAGACAGGCGGTAGAGACATTCGCCACCGCGGCGAAGGCCGATCTCGCCGACATCGAGCGAGCGGTCGCGAACGTCTCCGGTCTCGCCGGTATCTCGAAGGCCGTCTCCTCGATCACCGCGGCGCTGACCTCGATGAACAGGAGCTTCACGACCATGGTCAACTCACTCAGGAAGCTCGACCCCGAGGAAGAGCTCCAGAGCGCGCTCGAGGACGCCGAGTCCTGCGACGACCTCGGGGGTTGAGAACGGTCGTAGGTGCGAGGCTCGCCTGAGCCCCCCTCGATGCTCCACCGCTGAGCGAGGGCGAGGCGAGCCTCGCCCTACGAGATCCGCCCGCGCGACACGACTACAGCGAGGTGACGGTGCACCTGCTGAATCACGACGGAGCCCTCACCGACAGCTGAGGCTACCCGCTTCACCGAGCCGCTGCGGACGTCACCGACGGCGAACACGCCCGCGAGCGAGGTCTCGAACATGTGCTCGCCTGCGCTCGTCGACACGTACCCGTGCTCGTCCCGCGCGATTCCCCGGGGAAGCCAGCCCGTGTTCGGCTCGGCGCCGATGAGGATGAAGAGCGCATCGGCGGGAACGGTCTCGGTCTCCCCCGAGGCATCTCGAAGAACAAGCCACTCGAGTCGTGACCCTCCGCCCCCGTCGACGACCTCGGCCGATGACCGGATCACCACGTTCTCCTTCGCCCGCACCTCGTCCAGCAAGTACTGGGACATCGCGTCCGGAGCGGGCCGGCGGCAGACGAGCGTCACGCGCGCCGCGTAGCGGCTCAGATGCGCCGCCGCCTGCCCGGCCGAGTTGGCGGCGCCGACGATGAAAACGTCTCCACCCGTGAACTGCTGGGCGTCCGCTGGCGAAGCCCCGTAGAACACCCCAGCGCCCTCGAGCTTCTCGAGTGCGGGAACGCCGAGGCGGCGGTACGCCACGCCCATCGCCAGGACGACGCTCTTCGCCTCGATCTCGGCACCTGCGATCGTCACCTGGAAACCCGCGTCCGTTGCTCGCAATCCGGTCACGGAGCGCATGAGAAGGAACTCCGCGCCGAAGATCCAGGCCTGCTGATACGCGCGCGTCGCAAGCTCCCGGCCGGTGAGCCCGCGCTGGAAGCCCAGGTAGTTGCGAATCCTGGCGCTCGACCCCGCCTGCCCTCCGATCGAGGCGTGGTCGACGACGAGCGCCCGCAGGCCCTCCGACGACGCGTAGACGGCTGCGGCCAGGCCCGCCGGCCCCGCCCCCACGATCAGCACGTCGAGCTCACCGGGCTCGTCGAGCTCGATCCTGACCTTGTAGCCGTGCTCCGCCAGCTCGTCGTCGGATGGATCCTCGAGAACGGTGTTGTCGGGGAGAACGACCGCGGGCTTATCCGACACCTCGGCGCCACAGGTCTGCATGAGCGCGCGGGCCTCGTCGGAGTCGCTCGCATAAAACGCGTGCGGAACACCAGTCCGCGCCAGAAGATTTCGAATCTCGTAGCCGCGGCTCGACCAGGGCTCGGCGACCACGGTGAGCTCGAGACGCCCTTCGGTCGCGCGCCTCCACTCCTGCAGAAACTCCGAGATCAGCCGATGGAAGAGCTCGTCGGGAGTCGTCCACGGCTCGAGGACGTAGTAGTCGATGTGACCGAGGGTCATCGCGGTGCGTATGACATCCGCGGTCTCCTCGTCCGCCCAGCCGCCCCACGGGATCAGGAGCGCTCGCTTCGCATAGGGGTGGAGGTCGTAGGCCCGTGCGAGGAGCTCCTCGCCCCTGAGTCCGGTCTCGCCGCGCGCGGCGAGGACGATCGCAACGCGCTCCCCGGCGTCGCGCATGCGCTCGAGCTGGGCGAGCGCCGCTTCCGGCGAACGACCGCAGACAACTCGGTAGTCGGCGTCGTAGCGCCGCAGCTCGCGGGCGATTCGCTGGATCGCCTCCGGGTCGGAGTCGACGGCGAAGATGAACGGGCGGTCCTGAGACATGCTCACGAGGCTCCTCTGCCCCGGTCACCGAGTGTCAGCGCGCGGCTACGGTGTCCCCGACGTCCGCAAGCGCCCTCAGCGCTTGGGCGAGCGCGATCGGCATCGTCGCGAGGAAGATCGAGACCGGGCCTCCGATCAGCACCACGCCGAGAGTCTCCCAGACCCCGTCCACCTCGACCGCCCAGATGACGGTCCCGGCGACCGCGGCGAGGACGCTGAGAACGCCGAAGAACGTGAGGAGCGCCGCCCACGTGCGAAGCGTGCCGTACTGCGTCATCTCGACCTCCCGTGACGTGGCTGGTGTCGTCGCGAGCTTACTCAGCCCGATGAGCCGGCGTGAATCGCACGGACCGCGTCGATCGTGTCCGCCTCGTCCGGCCGCTTGTCCTCGCGATACCCCTTCACGCGCGCGAACCTGAGCGCGACGCCGCCTGGATAACGCGAGCTCGCCTGGACGCCGTCGAAGGCGATCTCGATGACGAGCTCGGGGCGAACGTGGACGATGTGGCCGTCGCGACCGGTCTCGAGCTCGAGCAGACGCTCGGTCTGCCAGGCCAACATCTGATCCGTCATGCCCTTGAAGGTCTTTCCCAGCATCACGTGGCCGCCGCTCGCAGGATCGCGCGCGCCGAGATGGAGGTTGGAGAGCTTCCCCTGTCGTCGGCCGTGGCCCCACTCCGCCGCCAGGACGACGAGATCGAGCGTGTGCGCGACCTTGACCTTGAGCCACCCCGCCCCGCGGCGACCGGCCTCGTAGGGCGCAGCGAATGATTTGACCATGATTCCCTCGTGGCCGTGCGCGAGCGCGTCCCCGAGAAACCGCTGCCCCTCGGCCGGGTCCTCTGTCTCGACGCTCGGCACGCGTAGCCCTTCGGGCAATACGTTCTCGAGAACAGCCAACCGCTCCCGAGCCGGCCGGTCGAGCAGATCTTCACCGTCGAGATGCAGGCAGTCGAAGAAGAACGACGAGAGCGGAAGCGACTGACGAAGCTCGTCGACGTTCACCCTGCTTCCGAACCGGCTCATCGTCTGCTGAAAAGGACGCGGTCGGCCATCGAGCCCGACCGCGATCGCCTCCCCATCGAGAATGATCGCCTCGACCTCCAGTGCCGCAACCGCCTCGACGATCTCCGGTACCCGGTCGGTGATGTCAGCGAGGTTGCGAGTGAATGCGCGCACCTCTTGTCCCAGCCGGTGCACCTGCAGCCGAGCGCCGTCCAGCTTCCACTCGATTCGGGCAGGACGGATGCGCGCGAGCGCTTCTTCCAAGTCGTCTCCCGTCTGCGCGAGCATCGGCTGAACCGGGCGCAAGACCGTCAGTCGAAAGTCCTGAAGACCCTCCCCGCCCTGGACGAGCGCGGCCGTCGCGACCACGCCGAGCTCGCCAGCGACCATCACGGCGCGCCGAACATCCGCAGCGGGAACCTCGGCGGCCTTCGCCACGGCCTCGACCATGACGCCCTCGAGCGCGCCCTGCCGGAGCTCACCGAGAAGCAGACTGGTCAGGAATCTCTGCTCGAGCTCGGTCGCCCGCCCGAAGAGATCGGCCAACGCCTCCCGTCGAGCAGTTTGCGAGCCCGCGCCCGCGATCGCGGCGATCCGAGTCACGGTCTCATGCACTTCGAGCAGCTCGAGCGCGGAAGACGCTACAGCTGGAGGAAGCTCGCGCAGAGCCGCCCAGCCGACCCCGATCGTTCCCTGCGGAAGGAATCCCGAGAGATAGGCGACGGCGACCGGGACCTCATCGCCGTTTGCCTGACCGAGACACTCCGCGAGCCGCGCGATCTTCGCGAGCCTCGAGCGAGTTGCCGCGACGTCAGCTGACGCGCGCGCGACCTCATTCAGGAGCATCGGCCGCTACTTTGCCGTTCGCAGAGGATCAGCGCGTGCGAGTGCGCGCCGCGACCGCCGCGACGAGGGAGCGCTCGATGTCGAGCGGCCCGCGCAGGGGAGGGTCCGGCTCGCGGCGGTCGAACGGGACGGCAAGATCGAGCTCCACGTCCGCGACGAAGGCCGCGGCTTCCCGCCCGAGTTCCTGCCACGCGCGTTCGACCGCTTCAGCCGTGCCGACGACGCGCGTTCGGGCGACGGAACGGGTCTCGGCCTGACGATCGCCACTGCGATCGCCAGGGCACACGGTGGCTCGGCGCACGCAGAGAGCCCTGCGAGCGGGGGCGCGGACGTGTGGCTCTCGCTTCCGAAGCGCTGAGGGTTGCTCTCACCGCGCTCTCATCGCGCCCTCGTGCGGTGACCGCGATAGCCACGACCAGACCGACGGACGGAGGAATGAGATGCAGCTGCGAAGCGAGAGCCGAGTTGCGCGAACCATCGCCTGGTCGATCGGGGTCGGCCTTGCGCTGACCATCCTCGCCGGCGTACGAACCACTGACACCCGTGCGGAAAGCGCCGCTCGCCTCTGTGACTCGAGCTCCGCATCCCGGATCCCGCAGCCGACGGCGCGCCACCTCGCAGCCGCCGGTCTCGCGCGGCTCCCGATCGCGCCGAAACGGAAGCGTGTCGATCTCGTCGCGCGTCCTTTCTCGAACTCGACCAGCATCACGAACCCGCTTTTCCCGATCAGCAAGCTGCGCTCGGCGATCCTGAACGGCAGGGTCAGCGGGAAGGTGTTCCGCGTCGAGACGACGCTCCTGCCGGACACCAGGATCGTCGAATGGAGGAAAGGCCAGTGCGTGCGGACGCTCGTGTCCCAGTACGTCGCCTACCTGGACGGGCGGATCGAGGAGGTCGCGCCCGACTTCTACGCGCAGGCCGACGACGGCTCGGTCTGGTACTTCGGCGAGGATGTCTGCAACTACGCGGACGGGGTCGTTCGGGACACCTCGGGCACCTGGCTCGCCGGGAAGGAGGGGCCGGCGGCGATGATCATGCCCGCAGCGCCGAGGGTCGGAGACGTCCACCGGCCGGAGAACATCCCCGGGCTCGTTTTCGAAGAGGGCCGTAAAGGAGATTGCCAAGACCGTGGCCGGACCGCGAGGACCGGTAAGTGGCGCTCTGGTCGGCCGGGAGCTCCACGACGACGGGACGTTCTCGGACAAGGTCTTCGCGCCCGGATACGGCGGGTTCTTCACGGCCCACGAAGGCGATGTCGAGGCGCTTGCCTTCGCCGTGCCCACCGCCGCGCTCTCGGGATCCGTGCCACGCGAGCTCGCGAGGCTCTTGTCGCGCGCGAATGCCATTTTTGCCGCGGCCGGGGTCGAGCGTGGCAGGTGGCTTCCGCCAATCTCACCACGATGAGAGCCGGCTGGGACGCATACCGGGCCCGCGGTGTGCCGCCGAGGCTCGTCGTCCCGACAAGTGCCGGTCTCGCCGCTCTCTCGAAAGCGATGGCAGCGCGGGATTCACAGAGGGCTCGCAACGCCGCTCTCGACGTCGTCCAAGCCGCCCTCGATCTCGAGCTCGCGTACCGGCCTCCCGCGCAGATCGACCTTGCGCGGTTCGATCTCTGGCTGCGTCAGATTCTCGTCGACGCGGCGACCCGCGACCGATCGGCTGTCAGCGGCGATCTCGCGACGCTCGAGTGGATCCGCGACCGCATCGCGCACACGCTCGCCAGCGTCGCCGTCACGCGGATCGATACTCATCTCGAGAAGCTGCGAGACGAGGTGGTCGACGGCGATCTCGCCGCCGCCGCTCGGACGGCGGCTGCACTCCGAAAGGCGCTACCACCCGAGTAGGCGAGCCTCGTCCTCGCCCTCGTTCTATGGCTCAGCGCTCCGTCAGATCGCTCGCAGCGCGTCGAGCTCATCCGGGCGGAGCTTCCAACCGGCTGCGGCCGCGTTTGCTCGCACCTGCTCCGGCTTGGTGGCGCCGGCGATGACCGAGGCGATCCCCGGAGTCGAGGCCAACGCTGCGATTGCGAGCTCGTGCAGCGTACGGCCGCGTTCCTCCGCAAAGCTCGCCAGCGCCTCGACACCGTCGAACTGCTCATCCTCGATCTCGCGGCCCGCAAGACGCGTCCCTTCTGGCGCCTCCTGTCCGCGCCGGTACTTGCCGGTGAGGAGGCCGCTCGCGAGCGGGAAGTACGGGATGTAGGCGACACCGAGCTCCCGGCAGAGCGGGACAACGTCCTCGTCATCGTCGCGGCGGAGAAGGTTGTAGTGGTTCTGGAGAACCGAAAAACGTGCAGTGCCTTGCTCACGCGCGACTGAATCGGCCTCGGCGAGCTGCTCGGCCGAGAAGTTCGAGCAGCCGATCGCGCGCACCTTGCCCGCCTCGACCAGCTCGTCGAGCGCCCCCAGGGTGTCGCCGATCGGGATCTCCGGATCGGGCCGGTGCAGGTAGTAGAGGTCGATGCGGTCGGTCCGCAGCCGCTCCAGCGAGCCCTCGATCGCCCCGCGGATGGCGTCCGGGGCCGCGAGGCCCTCGCCAGGCTCCCAGGCGAACTTCGTCGCGAGAACGACCTGCTCGCGCCGTCCCTCGAGGACCTCGCCGAGCAGACGCTCGCTGCCGCCTCCGTCCCCGTAGATCTCGGCGGTGTCGAAGAAGGTCACCCCCGCCTCGAGCGCGGCGTCGACGACCGCGCGTGTCTCGTCGAGACCGAGCCGCCCGCCGAAGTTGTTGCAGCCGAGACCGACGCGCGATGCGCGCAGCCCGCTATCGCCGAGCTCGACCAGCTCCACGCGACGCACGCTACCGAAGGAGCCACGAAGCTAGGCTCGCCGTATGACAGGCGCCCGCACCCTGCTCGAGCAACTGGTCGCGGTCGACTCCGTGAACCCGACGCTCGTGCCGGGCGGGGCGGGCGAGGCCGAGATCGGCCGCTTCGTCGCCGGCTGGCTCGAGCAGCAGGGCATCGAGGTCGAGTACGAGGAGCTCGCTCCGTCACGAGCCAACGTCGTCGGCCGCGTTCGCGGCTCCGGCGGAGGTCGCTCCCTCATGCTGAACGCGCACATGGACACAGTCGGCCTCGGCGGCCCGGACGCCGCCCTGACGCCACGCGTCGAGGGAAATCGCCTGTATGGCCGCGGCTCCTACGACATGAAGGGAAGCCTGGCGGCGATCCTGCTCGTCGCCGCTGCCGCCACCGAGCTCGAGCTCTCCGGAGATCTGATCGTCACCGCCGTCGCCGACGAGGAGGCGCTCAGCATCGGCTCTGAGCGAATCGCCGAGACCGTCAAAGCGGATGCCGCGATCGTCACCGAGCCGACCGGGCTCGAGGTCGCGATCGCGCACCGAGGCTTCGTCTGGTTGGAGCTCGAGACTCGCGGACGGGCCGAGCACGGCTCCCGCTACGACCTCGGCGTCGACGCGATCGCCCTGATGGGCCCCCCGCTCGTGGCGCTCTCGGAGCTCGACACGCGCTTGGAAGAGGCCGAGGCTCACCCTTTGCTGGGTCGCGCATCCGTGCACGCATCGCTGATCGAGGGAGGAACGGAGCTGTCGACCTACCCCGACCGCTGTCTCCTGACGGTCGAGCGACGCACCCTTCCGGGTGAGACCGTCGACCTCGTCGAGAAGCAGCTTTGTGAGCTCGCGCCCGCTGCCACCGTGCGCTCGACCTTCTCGCGCGATCCGCTCGAGACGCCGCCCGAGGCGCCGATTGTCGATGTGCTCACACGCAACACGACCGCGGTGCTCGGGGCTCCTCCTGAGTTGATCGGCGTTCCGTTCTGGACGGATGCCGCCCTCTTCGCGGCCGCGGGGATTCCCACCGTGGTCTTCGGACCGGGTGGCGAGGGCGCACATGCCGAGGTCGAGTGGGTCGACCTCGAGCACGTCGAGCGTCTCGCCGAGATCCTGCTCATGACCGCGAAGGAGTTCTGCGCGTAGGTGCTTCCCACGCCGCTCGAGTCCGCTCCAGCTGCGCTCTCCGATTTCTCGCGCCACGACGACCTCTGGCTGAAGCGAGAGGACGTCCACGAGCTCGGGGTTTTCAAGTGGCGGAGCACGCTTCCCGTCGTCACGGAGCTTGTCGCCGAGGGGCGTGACGCGGTCGTCACCTCGTCGACGGGAAATCACGGCGCGGCGGTGGCTTGGGCCTGCCTGCAGCTCGGGGCGAAGGCGATCGTGTTCGTCCCTCCCGCGGCGAGCAAGCAGAAGCTCGCGCTGCTCCAGGGCCTGGGAGCCGACGTCCGTGTCACGGGTCGCGACCTCGACGAGGCAAAGGATGCCGCGCGCGCTTTCGCGGACGAGAAAGGCCTTCGCTTCTTCGAGGACGGCGCCGAGCCGCTCCAGTACGAGGCGTACGGCGCGATCGGAGACGAGATCGTCGGCCAGTGCCCATCCCTCCCCGCAGCCGTCGTCACGCCGATCGGCAACGGCGCGCTCGCGGGCGGCATCGGGGCCGCGATCGGCAGGCGGGCGCCGGACACCGTTCGCGTGGGGGTCGTCGCGGAACAGATGCCCGTAATGGCGGAGAGCTACGAGGCGGGCGAGGTGGTCGAGGCACCCGCCGGTACGACAATCGCGGACGGGCTGGCGGTGCGCGTCGCAATCCCGCTGGCGGTCGAGCGTCTCGCGACGACGGTCGACCTGATGAGGCGCGTCTCCGAGCGCTCGATCGCGGAGGCCCTCGTCGCCTGCCACGATGCCGGCGTCGCCGTCGAGCCCTCTGCCGCCGCCTCCCTCGCGGCGGTTCGAGACTGCCAAGACTTCATGGGCGAGGGCCCGATCGTCCTCGTCCTGACCGGGAGGAACGTTGACCCCGCGGTCGTGGCGAACGCGCGCCGCAAGCTCGACTCCTTCTAAAGGCTTGATGTGGGTTAGACGTGCGTGCGGGGAGGGCATGCACCAAGCAGCGGCGGTGGCTCGATCGGCGTGCAGGCTCGTAGCCTGGATGCCGATCGAGACGCCGCCGATGCGCCGTGTGCAGGCCCCCATCCGTGCGTGCGTCTAACCCACATCAAGCCTCTAGCTACGCGGCGGGTTTCTCAGCGTGGACTTCGAGGCCGAGCTGCGCAATCTCCTCGTCCGCCCTCTTTGCCGCAAACGCTTGCTTGGCCGGCGTCGAGCGCTTTGCCAGCAACGGGGCGCCCAGGGCGAACACGACCAGCTGGAGCGCCCAGACGATGACCAGAGCCTTGAGCGACAACAACAGGATCGACCAGAGCACACTCAGTGCGTGCCCGCTTTGGCAGAGCTGAAAAGACATCCCGAGGTTTTCTTACGAACTTCGAACACTTGGCGCCCAGGACCACGCCATTACAGCTCGGGGCGACCCCACTACGTTGCGAGCGCGGTGCCCACGGACCAGCAGCCGGCCGAAGTGAAGCTCCGCGGGACGGTCGGAAGACCTTCCGGTGCGCGCTCGCTTGTGCTGCTTCTCCTGCTCGGGGCGCTGCTCGGCATCGCGCCTGGGCTCGCGAGCGCGTCCCACGAGGCGATCGGCCCGCCGGTGATAACGCCGCTCAGCCTCGCGGTCAACGACCTCGAGTTCGATCGCCACTCCGGAAAGATCTATCTCGCGATGTCCGACGACGGCCAATACCTCTACGTCGGTCTCCGCGGCGCCGCCGCCGTGCGACGCGTTCACTTGCCGTCCTTCAGCGCCGGGCTCCAGTTCTCGCTCGGCTCCGATCCGAGCTTCGGGCCCTTTCTTCGTGGACGACATCGAGGTTGTCCCGTGGGACTCCGAGACGGTGGCGGTCTCGCGGATGAAGGTTGGATTCAGCCCGCGGCACGAGGGCGTGGCGGTCTACGAGAACGGCGTCAAGCGTCCCGCTGAGACAACTGATCACACTGGGAGCAACAGGTGACGGCAATCTCGCCTTCCGCACGACCGCCGACCAGGTCTTCCTGGTGCGCTTCCCGACCGGAGCGATCTCGTCGCCGCCAGGCTTGCCGGACGCGACCCAGGTCGCGCGGGCGCAGCTGGAGCAGCTTCGACTGGGGGTCAAGAGCCTCCCGAACAAGAACCTCGGCCTGCAGCTGGACTCGAAGCTGCGAAACGCCCTGGCTGCGCTCGCCTCCGACCGTAGTCGCGCCTGCTCCGAGCTCGCCGACTTCAGCAACGCGGTTCAGGCGCAATGAGGCCGCAGGGTTCCGGCCGCCACGGCGACAGCTTGGATCGCAGAGGTCAGCCGGGTCCAGGCCGACCTCGACTGCTGAGCGAACGACGACGCTTTAGGATCTCGGAGACGCATCCCTATTCACTCGGGATCGAACGTGTCTGGTTCGACCGTCGGATCGTGTACGCGTGCGAGAGCGGTGAGATCGAGCTCCAGTTCGACGAGCAACGCGTCGCAGTCGGCAACAAGGTCGCGCAGGAGTACCAGGTCGTCTACGCGGTCGACCTCGACGAGCACGGGAAGCTCGCGGGCGGCCGGGAGCCGGAGCGCGTCGAGGGTCAGTACAACATCTACGACTCGGTGCCAGGCATGGATAACTACTCGCCGCTCTGGCAGTTCAACTACGTGATCGTCCCCCGCGACTACGAGCCGAACACGCTCCGGTCGGAAGCGGACTGTCTCGACAGCGGGTATCCGATCGAGAAGAGCACTGTCGTCGAGAACTGACCCGTGCTCTGAGCGCCGCCGTGTGCGGCGCACGGAATAACGAATAGGCACTCGGCGTTTGAACTACTGGTTGCGCGGTGGAGGCCAGATTCGGCGTCCCCCGGCCGTCACGCGCGCGCCGGATTTCTGGGAGGAGGAACGAGAATTGAAGGGAAAGCATCCTGAGCTGATTCGTGCGAGCATACGCTGCTCGAGCTGTGGGAACGAGTTTCAGACTCGCTCCACCCGCAGCTCCATTGCGGTCGATGTCTGCTCGAACTGTCATCCTGCGTACACCGGCGTCGAGCGCACGGTCGATCGCGGGAGCCGTATCGAGCGTTTCGAACGGCGGCTCGCACGTACTCGAGCCGGAAGAGCTTACGACAGAAAGGAACGGTGAACAGCTTGTTTGAGACTGATCTCAAGGGATTTTTCGAGAAGGCCGAAGAACGTGGCGTCGTCGAAGAGGCGGAGCTCGACACGCTCGCGTTCGAGAACGACCTCGACGACGACGAGCTCGCCGCTCTCAAGGCCGAGCTGACGACGCGCGAAGTCGAGATCGCGCCAGCGGTCGTAGACGCGGAGGAGAGCACGCGTGCGTCAGATGCGCGCGAGGCTGTCGCGTTCGTGACCACCGACTCGCTGACGCTGTTCATGAACGAGATCGGGCGTCACGACCTGCTCACGGCGGCCGAGGAGGTCGAGCTCGCGAAGCGCATCGAGCGGGGCGACAAGCGGGCGAAGGAGCGGATGATCAACTCCAACCTGCGCCTGGTCGTCTCGATCGCGAAGCGCTATCAGGGCCATAGCCTGCCGCTGGGCGATTTGATCCAGGAGGGAATCATCGGCCTCAATCGCGCGGCGGAGAAGTTCGACTGGCGCCGCGGCTTCAAGTTCTCGACCTACGCGACCTGGTGGATCCGCCAGGCTTGCCAGCGTGCGATCTCGAACCAGTCGCGGACGATCCGGGTGCCGGCGCACGTCCACGAGCGGCGAGTGAAGCTCGCGCGCGTGAGTCGCCAATTCGAAGCCGCCCACGGGCGAGAGCCGACAAACGAGGATCTGGCTGCGGCCACCGGGCTCGAGCTCAAGCACGTCGAGGAAGCGCTGAGCGCGGTCGAGGCGTCGGTGTCGCTCAATCAGGCGGTCGGGGAGGATGGCGCCGGCGAGCTGGGCGACCTGTTCGCAGACCCGCTCGCTACCGATCCGGTGGAGGAAGCGGACGAGACCCACCGCCGGGAGACCGTGCGCGCGGCCCTACGGGAGCTTCCCGACGCGGAGCGACGAATCCTCGAGCTTCGGTTCGGCTTCGACGGAGAGCAGCAGCCGCTCGACGCGATCGGACGCGAGCTCGGGCTCACGCGCGAGCGTGTCAGGCAGCTCGAGAGCCAAGGCCTCGCGCGGCTCGCCGAGGAGCTCGAGGGCGTTGTCGGCATAACCGCCGACGAGCTCGCGGACTCCGCGTAACCCGTTCTCGAATCACCAGGAAGGCCCCCGTTTTCGGGGCCTTCCTGCGCAGGGCGCGCGAGGTCACACCCGCCCGCCGCTTCGCGACAGAACAAGCGCTGCCATCAGCCCGCGTAGCGGTCTCACGCGCCGGCGACACCCGAAGCCGACGACGGCGAATCGCGACCCGGTGCATTGAGACGTCACACTCGAAGCCCCCGACCGGACCTTGGGGTTGCGAGCTAGGCGGTGCTGACGCCGGCTGTCTTTCGAGCGACGAATACCGCCAGATCCGGCCGAACGTAACGCGCCTCACCTCGAAGCCCGCCTCTTCCAGCCACTCGACCTGCTCGGACACCGTGCTCGGCAAGTCCATCACCCAGTCAATCGCGATCAGGGCGTCCTCGGGCCGTTCGGCTACCACGAGGTCTCCGAGCACGAAGGAGTCGCTCACCTCGGCGACGCGGCGGAAGAGATCTCGCTTCTTCGGCCCGTCCAAGTGATGGACTGCGAGCACCGACACGACGAGGTCGAAAAGCCCTTCAGGCAGCGGATCCTCGAGCCGCTGCAATCGCAGATCGGCGTCAGGCAATCGCTCACGCGCGGATTCGAGCATCGCCTCGCTCGCGTCGATTCCGGTCCAGCGCGCGCCGGAGTTCCGCGCCAGGATGCGAACGGCCGTCTCACCCGTACCGGTTCCGAGCTCGAGAATATTTCGTCCGCGAGCCGCCATGGCGACGGCCTCCTGCAACTCCTCGTAGCCGGGGATCTCCTCGAGCATCGTCGCGAGGAAGGTGTCCGGATCCCACTCGAACTCCGACACAGACGCCGACCTTACCCTCGGCGATGAGCTTGGCTCGAGCGCTACTTGACAGCGACGACCATCGAGTCGGGGCCGATCAGGTGCTCTGCGCGTGTGGTCGTGAAGCCGACCTCGCTCATCCAGCCCATGCAATCCGCGGCTGTGTAGTCGAAGCCGCCCTCTGTCTCGATCAGCATGTTGAGGCTCATCAGGAGTCCGAACGCGTTCTCTGAGCGGTCGTCATCGATGATCGAGTCGTAGACGACTAGCGCCCCGCCCTCGGGAAGCGCCTCGTACGCCTTGCCAATGAGCATTCGCTTCTCCTCCAGGTTCCAGTCGTGGAGGATGTGGCCCATGGTGAGGACGTCGACCTTCGGCAGATCGTCGGCGAAGAAGTCGCCGGCGACGAAGCGCAGCCGCCCTTGCAGACCGTTTTGCTCGACGTACTCCTCGAACGCGGCTGCGACCTCTGGGAGGTCGTAGCCGACGCCGTTGAGATGAGGGTTCGCAAGCGCGATCTGCACTGCGAGATCTCCTTGCGCCGTCCCGACGTCTCCGAATGTCGCATGGTCTTGCCACGGGAACCGCGTCGCGATTGCGAGGTTAGCCCCGTGGCTGATCCCGGTCATCGCAGCGACGAACTGCTTCAGACGGGCTGGATCCGCGTAGATCGCCTCGAAGAACGGCGCGTCACCAGACTTTGCCTCGTTCTGAACCTGCCCGGTTCGCAGCGCCTCAGTGAGCTGACCCCAGAAGCCGTACAGGCGCTGATTGGCCATCTCGAGGATGCCGCCGAGATAGGAGGGCTTCTGCTTGTCGAGGAAGAGATCCGTGGCCGGCGTGTTGGAGTACGTCGCGTCGCGACGCTCGAGGAACCCCAGTGCGACGAGAGCGTCGAGGAAGTCCAGGGCCGAGCGCGAGTGAAGACCGAGTCGCTCGCGCAGCGCCTCGGCATCGTCGGGGTGTCTCGCGAGCTCCGTGAACACCCCCAGCTCGATGGCGCTCAAGAGCGTCTTCGACGCCCAGAAACCAAGACCAACCTGCATGATGTGGTCCGGTGTCGGTTGTTCGCTCATCCGCAGCTCCCTCGTCGATAGGCCGGCTTTCTGAGTAGCGCCGAATCCGAGGCGATCATACGAAGACTTGCCACACGGTGATCTGCGCCTAGCAGCCGCAGGGCGGCTGAGGCGATCGCTGCCTTCATAGGTCAACCTACGCCAGTACGCTCGGCTGCCT
>JACCTK010000098.1 GCA_013812465.1 Actinomycetota bacterium | reverse complement strand
AGGCAGCCGAGCTACTCCAGCTCTCGACCAAGACGCTCAAACGACTTTCCCAAGCCGGGCGGGTCCCAGGCCGCCGGGTCGGCAACCAGTGGCGTTTCAGCCGGCAGGCACTTATGGATTGGCTCGCGGGCAAGGACGTGTGACGAGCCCGATGTTCATGTAGTCACGGGAGCGCGTGTTGGACGGGCCGGCCGAGGAGGGAGCCTTGAGGCGCCACGCGCTGGGTGCCGCCCGCCGCAGCGCGCCCTGCATCGGACCCCGCACCCCCGCCCTGTGGACAGGGGCGTCGACATCGCGCCTGTGGCCCGCTCCCTCCGCTCCGACCCCGCCCCCGCCCCGTTGGTGCGTGACCGGGGTCGGATCGTCGGTAGCGGGAGAGACGTCGTAGGTGTATGGCGGGGCGGGGGTGCGGGAGGCCAAGGCCGTGGAGTGAGGGGTAGGCAGGGCGCGGGTGAGGGGGTCAGACCAAAGCCACGTGGAGCGGCGGCGAGCAACGGGATGGACAGAGGGCGGGGTGGAGGGACATGAGGCAAGCGACGCAGTCGGCGCCTGATCGGCGCGGATTTCGCTTGACGGCGCGGGACGCAGCCATTGTGTGCTTCGTGGGGCGACATCGGGCTGTCGAGGCGCCACAGATCGCGGAGCGCTTCGAGATGGATCTTGCCAATGCCTACCGCCGTGGCGCACGGCTGGTCGAAGCGGGGCTGCTCACGCACCGCCGCGTGCTGCACGGGCGTCCCGGCGTCTACATCGCAACGCGGGTTGGGCTGGACTGGAGTGGACTCGAACTGCCCGTCGCGGGCATCGATCTCGCCACCTATGTGCACGACGTCGAGGCGGTCTGGCTCGGAATCGAGCTCGAGTGCGAGTTCACGGCGGAGGCGGTTCTCACCGAGCGCGAGCTGCGTTCGCGGGACATGTCGGACGCGTGGGCGGCTTACCGCAACGGCCAGCCGCTCGAGCCTCGGTACGCGGTCGCTTTGCATTCCCAGACAGCCCCGCGTGGACTGCACTTTCCCGATCTCGTCGTCGAGGGTGGCGGGCCGCGTGGTGGCCTGCTCGCCGTGGAGCTCGAGCGCACCTCGAAGGGTGCGACGCGGCGGCGGAAAATCGTCGCCGCCTACCGAGACGGCCTCCATGTCGAGCAGGTGCGCTACTACGCCGTGCCCGAGCCTATGCGCGCGTTGGAGCGCACGATCGCGGACGAGCGCGCGAACAAGATCGCGCCGGTGTTCGAGCTGCGCCCCTGGAGGCCGCGAAGCCAAGCGCTGGCGATCGTGCCCTGGTTCCTCCCGGCCGCGCAGCGCGGAGGCGACCGTGGGGGTCGCGGTGAGCCAGTGCTGCTTCGAGAGCTCAGCGAACACATGATTCCGCTCGCGCTGAGCTTCGCTGGCGCCCTTGCCGCAACGGCGGTGGCCGTCTACATAGCGTGTCGCTGGAGTCGGCTGCGCTGGACATGGGCGCTTCCGCTTGGCGGGCTTTTCATTGCCGCCGCGGCGGTGCTGGCGCCGGTCGCGCTGGCCGGGCTGCTTGGCGCAGGCGTCGCCAGCGCGGGAGCCGCGTGTGCCCTCTGGGAGGAGGAGCGCAAGGACGAGCGGCGCGGTGGCCGGCGGCGTCGGCGTGCACGCGCAAAGCGTGGTCCGGCGGAGATGTGGGCAGCGGCCCGGGAGCGTCGGCGCGTCTGCCGAGGACCACTCGGCGCCATTGACCGTCGCGGTCCCGGGGGAATCGCGCTTGGCGAGGACCTCGTGAAGCGACGCCCGGTCTGGCTCGGGTTCGACCAGCTCGCGAAACACGTCCTCATTCTCGGCGCGACCGGCGGCGGCAAGTCGAACTCCCTGGTGTGGATCGTGACGCGGGCGATGCGGGCCGGGCACGGAGCCGTCGTGATCGACATGAAGGGCGATCCGAACCTGAGGGAGCGGCTGATGGTCGAAGCGGTCCTCTGCCAGCGGCCGTTCTATCTGTGGCGGATCGAGGGCGGCGGCCAGCACTACAACCCGCTCAAGGCCGGCGACTCCACCGCGCGCCGCGACCGTCTCACCGCCTCCCAGGTCTTCAGCGAGGACTACTACCGGGGCCTGTTCTCCGCGCACGCAAAGGTGGTCTTGGACACGCTGGCGGCTGCCGGCCGCGAGGTCACGCTCGAGGCCGTTGCCGAGTTCTGGGATCCGGGCGAGCTGAAGGGGCTCGTCCGAGCGGTCGAGGATCGCGAGGCGGGCGCGGGGATCGCTCGCTACTGCGAGCGGCTCCCGAGGGGCCAGCTCGAGCACATCGCCTCGCTCCGGACGAGGATCTCCGAGGTGACAGACACAACCGCGGGTGAGTGGCTTCGAGCCGCAACTTCGCCCGCCGAAGAGATCGACCTGCGGGACGTACTCACCCGGCGTGCGGTCGTCGTCTTCTCGATCAACTCCGACTCCTATCCCGGCGCCGCGGCGGTGATCGGAAACCTCGTACTCCAAGACTTGGTCGGCACCGCTGGCGACCTGCGCCAGGAACGCGCTAGTGCGCACTCCGTCGTTGCCGTCGACGAGTTCGGAGCGCTGTCGGGGGAGCAGCTCGGCAGGCTGCTCTCGACCGCCCGCGACGTGGGGATGCCGACGCTGCTCGCCCGCCAGGACCTCGCTCAGCTGCGACGAGTGTCCGAGCACTTCGAAGCGGAGGTGAAGGCCAACATCTCGGCGCTGATTGCCCACCGCCAGAGCGAACCTGACTCGGCCGAGCAGGTTGCGCGGATCTGCGGAACGGAGGAGATCGTCCAGCAGACCCAGCAGATCAATCGCCTGCGCCCCGCGCTTCTCTCCGCGGACCTTGACCACACGACCGGCGTCGGCTCCGAACATTACGAGCGCGACTTCCGCGTCCCACCCGACACGATCAAGGACCTCGACCTCGGCGAGGCAGTGATGCGGACGTGGAACCCGGCCGCCGTCCACGTCGTGCGCACGTACCGCTGCGAAACGGCCAAGGAGGCGGCAGCACTTGCAACCGTTGACGACAGCGATGGTGCCCGCCGTCCGGCGACGATCGCGGAGGCAAGTCACGCCGCCGAGGGGCTGCGGTTGACGCTGAACCCTGCGCAATCGGAGCCGGGCCCATGAGCGCGGCCCACGACGGGCCGCAAGCAGAGCCGAGCCGGCGTACGGATCCGCTGCTCACCGCAGACGAGGTGGCCAGGGTCCTGCGCGTGACCCGGGCCTGGGTGTACACCGAGACACGCGCCTGCCGGATCCCCCACGTCCGTCTCGGGCGCTATGTCCGCTACCGCCGCTCGGCAGTCGAGGCATGGGTTGCCGAGCTCGAGGCCGCGTCGACGGGCGAGTACGGGCCTCGTCGCCTCCGGCGCATACCGTCCGATTAGCGAGGCATCGTTGAGCTTGATGGCAAGGCACGGGAACGAAGCGGGACGCATCAGCGGACACGTCGAGCTGATCCGGCGCAAGCGTGGCTCACAGTTCTATGCGAAGTACCGGCTCGCCGACGGACGCCAGGTGATGAAGCTGCTCGGACCGTCGTGGTCAGGGCGCGGGCGTCCGACCGACGGATACTTCACCCGCAAGACAGCCGAACAGGCGCTCCAGGCAATCCTCACCGATGCCCGCCGCGGGCAGCTCCCCGGCTCCGTGACGACGGGTGCCACCTTCGCCGACGCGGCGGCCGAGTGGCTCCGCTACGTCGAGCACGACCGCAAGCGACGAGCATCGACGATCGAGGACTACCGCAACGTCGTCCGCAACAACCTGCTGCCGGAGTTCGATGAGGCGCCGCTCGAGCAGATCACGACCGAGTGGATCGACGGCTACCGCGCGCGCCTCGTCGCCGAGGGACGGCTGAGCGACCGGACGATCAACAAACTGCTGGTGCTGCTCCACGGCATCTTCCGGCGAGCCCAGCGGGTCTACGGGCTCGTCGGGAATCCTGTCGCGGCCGTGGACCGACAGCCAGTCCACCGATCCGGCGACTTCGAGGTCCTCACGCCGGGCGAAGTAGCGGCGCTCGCGCGTGCCGCCGAATCGGAGCAGGATGCGGCGCTGTTCGTCACTGCGGCCTTCACTGGGCTGCGCATGGGGGAGTTGCGGGTGCTGCGCTGGGTCGAGGTCGACTTCAGCAAGCGTCTCGTCCACGTCCGCCGGGCGTACACCCACGGCGAGCTCGGCCCACCAAAGTCGGGGCGCGTGCGGAGCGTGCCGCTGATCGACGACGTCGCGCGCGTCCTCGACGGGTTGAGCCGACGCGAGCATTTCGTCGGCGCCGACGATCTGGTCTTCCCCAACACTGTTGGCAACCCGCTCGACGACTCGAAGCTACGGCGCCGCTTCTACCGCGCGCTCGAGCGGGCCGGGCTGAAGCGGATCCGCTTCCACGACCTGCGGCACTCGTTCGGCACGCTCGCAGTGCAGGTCTTCCCGCTTTCCGACGTCAAGGCGTACATGGGCCACGCGGATATCCAGACGACGATGGTCTACGTGCATCACGTCCCAGCCGGCGATGCAGCGGAGCGCCTGTCGGGGGCGGTTCGGGGCTCGGCCGACTTCATTCCGGCAGCGGCCGAGAGCGCGTCGGCGGCTTAGAGCCGCATGCACATCCCGCTGAGCGACCCGGACGACCTGTTTTTCACGCGTACGGTCCCGTTTCCGTAGAGGCGCCGTTTGGGCTGCGCCTGTCAGTGGCTTCGGCGTCCCCAAAGCTTGGGTTGCGGACGCGATCACCAAGGCCACCCCCGGCATACCATCGGCTCAGATGCCGAACCAACCCGCTCAGCTCGCCCGTCGTCGTCGACGGGATCGTCTCGGAGGAGAAGCTCGCCGAGCTGCTCGCCCTACAGGCCGAGTATCCCGAACTCGATTACAAGGAGACGATCGACCTTTCGACGACCGGCGGCATGGTCGAGCTCGCCAAGGATGTGGGCGCGATGCGGGTGTGCGGTGGGTACATGCTTGGCGGCGTCGACGGCAACGGCGGGCTCACGGGCCAGCTCGACAACGCTGACCCCCGCCCCTTCGACGAGGCCAACCTGAAGCCGAAGCTCCTCCGCTACCTCTCGCAGCCGCTCGAGTTGCGCACGAGCGTGATCGAGCACCAGGGCCACCGCGTGGCCATGATTTGCGTTCTGCCGAGCGCCGAAGGGTGCACTTTCTTCTGCGCGGACGGCAAGTACGAGAGGAACGGCAAGGAGAAGGTCGTTTTCCGGGAGGGCGACGTGTTCTGGCGGGATGGCACGCGCAGCGTCCGGGTGGGCCAGCAGGGCTTTGAGGAGATCGTGGAGCGCCGCATTGCCACCCAGAAGGAGGATTGGATCAAGGAGCAGCAGGAGATCCGCCGCCGGGAAAGGACAGAGCTCGAAGCGGCCCGCGTTGGCCGGGAGCTCGCCGAGGCACCTCTCGGATCAGTCCATCTGGATCTCGATTCCAAGGAGCTCAGCCTCGCGGCGCTCGACTTTGTCCGGAGAGGCGACACTGTCGCGCTGCGCCACCTCTTGAACGACGCGGCTAGTCGGGCGCGGGCCCTGATCGAGCGCGACGATATTGAGAGCGGTCTCGCCGACCTGCTCGACAGGGTTACCTGCCTGGCCGCTGCGTTCCTGGAGTACGAGCAGAGGGACTGGCTCGAGCGGGTGATCGATCTCCTCGTCGAGACCTACGCCATGCCGCTCCGCGAGGGCGACGTGCGCCGGTTCGGCTTATCGACGGCGATCAATCCCAATGAACCCGCGCCGCGCGTTTGGCTTCTAGTCACCGAGCGAGTGTTCGGCCTCGGCGCACTTGCGGTCCGCCGGAACCGGTGGGACGTCGTCCGGGAGCTGACCTTGCAGCTGCCGGAGCCCATCGCGCGGGACGGGTACGACACAAACTGGTTGCGACATACGCTGACGATGGCGAGCCGCGCGCAGAAGTTCGAGCATGAGGAAACCCAGAAGACCAGCCTGCTCACGCTGGCGCGGACCGTTGTCACCCGACTTGAGTGCCTTCGCCCGGACGCCCCGGATGATGAGGCTGTGTTGACGAGCCTGGCGCAGTTCGACATCCTCTCGAACCTTGTAGCGATCGACGACGCGGGAACCGTCGAGGGCCGCGCCTTCTACCCGAACTTCGCCCGCTTTCGGCAGTGGAGGATTCAGAGGGCGGTCGAGCGCCTCCTGACGGACCCGGCTCTGCGAGGGGAGCTCTTCAAGCGTCGGGACGATGATCTGGCGATCGCGTTGGCCGAGATCGGGAGTCGCGCCAGCGATGAGGGGTTGCGCTACGACGGCTTCGAGAGCTGGGCGGACACGCCGGTAGGCGAGTTCATCGCGCAGCACTTGCCGGATGAGCCGAGAGCGAGCTAGCAGCTGACCGCCGGCCCATTCATGAGAAGCGCACCTCTTGACCGGGTCGGCTCTGCACCGGACTCGCTGGGAAGGCTGCACGCCTTGAGGCGCCGCAGTAGAAGGGATGTCGGCCGTTCGTACGACCGACGCGGTGTGCCTGTTCAGGATTCGGTCAGGTTGTCCGACTACATTGAGCACAAGAGAGATAAAGCAGACACTCGCGACATCAACCACAAATTAGACATTTCCGCCCAATCGGCGTAGTCTGCTCGCATGGCTAGAGAGGAGCACGAATGACAACCACAGCCGCCACTGATGTCCTGCGCCGCAAGGAAACGGCCGAGCGACTGGGCGTGCATCCGAACACCCTTTCCGGATGGGTCCAGAAGGGATGGCTGACCCCGGTGCGCTACCCAAGCGGCGAGATGCGCTTCCGTACCGACGAAGTTGAGGAACTCCGGCGCCGGATCTTCGACATCGAGAATTAGACGCCGCGTCCGACCCGACACCTAGGCTGAGCGGCCCGCGACCGCGGATCCGCCAGCATGCCCGAGACCGCCAACGACGGCTTCTACTGGGAGCCAGAGACCGACTTCCCGCTTCGCCAGGGCGACTTGCTCTACAACGTGCCGACCGGGCTGATGCCCGATCAGCCACGGTTTGTGATCGGCGATGGCGAGGAGGTGCAGGCCGTCGCCTACGACGAGTTCCCCGACGCAGCTCCCTCCGGGGACATCGTGGTGGAGGCCCGCTTCGCCGCACTCGCAATGGTGGTCACGCCGACGTGCCACGTCGCGGAGGGCGAGAAGGACGAGGACATATTGGCGGTGGTGCCGGTGGATCCGCTGGGCGCCCTGATCCCGGACCGGAATCGAGCGCGAAACATCGCTGGTGGCAAGAACGTGCCGCTGCACTTCTTCCCGCTACCGCCAACCGAGCTTGGCGATCGGATCCTGCCCCTGCACGCCGTCGCCCTCCTCGACCGGCCGGCGTCGCTGCTCAAGCACAATCTCATCGAGTACCGACGGCTCGCCCTCTACCTCGAAGCACGCATCAAGCTTCGCGCACAACTCTCGAACTTCTGGGCCCGTGCCAACGCTGAGGGCCGGATCCGGGAGTCGATCGAGGCGCAGCAGAGGAGCGGACGCGAGCTCGAGGACCTGGAATGAGTGGCGTGGAGCGAGCAACGACCTCGATCGCTGCGCTTGAGAAGGAGCCAAAAGGCCTGGCGTGCGACCATGGACGGCGTCTCATGAGTTCCACCAGTTCGAGACCCGACGTTGCCACACTGCGGCTGCTATCCGTGATCGACGACGCAGAGATCGCTCGTCGGTACCCGAATGGCACCCACTTCATCGGTGCCGACCAACCCGGGCACGGCTCGATGGCGACCCGCGCTCTGTTCGAAGGTGATGCTGTCGCGCTCGTCTTCCCGGACGGGCACGAGTTGCTACTGACGCCCGCACCGGTCCGCGGCCTTACGGACCCGCTCCGGTTGCTCACCGCGTTGCTGCTCGGGCGCCGTGGGCGGAAGCCCGACGCCGGTGCTGTGCATGCTCCGCTGGGCGTGCGGATAGAGGCCCGCGACTCGACCGGCAGGCCGATCGCCGCGTAAAGGATCGGCACCTACGCAGGGGTAGGCCGAGACCACAAGCTGTTACGCAGGACGCGCTCCTAGCCTGCGGCGACACAAAACGACTTAGCAAAAGTGCTAAGGTTGGACCGACAAGTCGATGAGGAGAGAGGATGAGTGAGCGCTCGCTCGAGAGCGTTAGCCCGGTCGGGACGTCGGTCGCCGAGGACATCGAGCAACCGCGAGGGAAGCGTGCCAGCGAGCGCGAGCGCCTCGGAGGCTTCGAGCAACTCGCGCGCATCGTGATCATGCGCAGGGCTGAACTCGGCGTCTCGCAAGAGGAACTCGCCCGCCGAATGAGCACGACGGCCTCGGTGATATCGCGGATCGAGAGCGGCCAGCACGCGACGAGTGCGAAGACCCTCAAGCGTGTCGGGGAGGCGCTTGGAGGTCAGGCGCTCATTGGGTTCGACTTCGGGAGCGCGAAGCGGCCGAAACGCGAACTTGTCGCTCTATGAGTCCCTAAACGACTGCCTCTTCGAACGGACCGGGGCCCGCTGACACAGCGCCAAGACCATTCTTGACGGAGAGCATCTCGACACCGACCAGCGCCTTGGAGTCCCCTGTCGCGCTACTCGTTGATTTTGGCCCAAGCCGTTAACGCCATGCCCACGACGGTGTGCGGGTCTTGCACCTGCCAGTCATCCAAGATTTCGGTAGTCACTTCCGCCCAAGAGCGATCGGTAGCGGCGGCCTCAATCCAATGCTGCACGAGCTCTCGTGCTGGCTGATTACCGGCTAGTGCCGCCCCGCAGAGCTCGGCGGCGGTCTTCAAATCGGCCGGCTCAATCTGCTGAGGTAGGCCGACGTCCTCCGCTGCGACGAAGCCACTCGCGACAAATGCGTGGTACTCGCAGAAGCCGCCAACCAGGTCCAGCAGGTACGCACCGAGCGGCACGTCCGTGTCCACGCCCCTCCGCATCAGCTGCTGCTGTGGCACACCACCAAACAGCGCCTGTGCAACGCGCCCCTCTCGCTTGCGATCTCGGCTGCGGAACTGGCTGGCGTCGAGCGAAATGCGGGCTGCGTTTACACGCGCCGTTGCCCGCGCTTCGGATGGGAACTCCTCCACCACAACGCAGAGCGGCTGACCGTCAAAGGCCGGGCCGACAGCTTCCGCGGCGAGCGCCGTGTAGATCTCGATCTTTCGACTCCAGTGCTTGGGGAGCTCAGCCTGAACC
>JACCTK010000073.1 GCA_013812465.1 Actinomycetota bacterium | reverse complement strand
CCCGAGGCTGCCCGGCAGCTCGCGAGCCGCGCGCGGCGTCGCGTGCAGGGCGAGAGCACCGTGCCCGACCCGGATCTGGCCACGCAGCGCCGGGTCGCCGACGCCTTCCTGGCGGCTGCGCGCGAAGGCGACTTCGAGGCGTTGCTCGAGGTGCTCGATCCCGACGTCATAGTGCGTGCGGACTTCGGTCCGCAGGCAGGCGGCTCCAGAGAGGTTCGCGGGGCGGGGGCCGTGGCCGGACAGGCGCTCTTCTACTCGCGCGGGCTCGTCATGCGGCTCGCGCTCGTCAACGGCGTCGTGGGTGCGGTCGGCATCCGCGACGGCGTGCCGTTCTCGATCGGAGCTTTCACCGTCAGCGGCGGGAAGATCGTCGCCCTCGACATGCTCGTCGACCCGGAGCGGATTCGCCGCTTCGACCTGACGATCCTCGACTAACTCAAGCCGACCGGTGCGAGAGCACGTTCACGGTCGTACCGCTCGGCTCGCGAAGCATGGAGCGTCGCACGCCCCAGTCCTCGTCGCGTAGGGGGCAGACGATCTCGAGGCCGCGCTCCACCGCCCTGGCGTGGACGGCATCGACGTCGGCCACCTCGACCGAGATGCCGGGCGCCGCCGGGTCGTCGTTGCCGATGATCGTCACTTGAGCCGAGGGTTTGGTGGTCGAGGCGACGGTCACCACCCAGCCCCTGTCCATCACCACCTCGAAGCCGAGCAGCTCCACGAAGAAGTCCCGGGTCTCGGCGGGGCGATCGGAGCTGATGTTCGGGACCGCTCTCGTGACCGTCATCCGGCATCTCTATCAGGCCGACCGCTGCACTGCGAGCTTCAGCGTTCAGGCCAGGCTGGTCTCCGTCTGGTGCCGGTAGAAGTCCACGCGCTCCGGGGCCAGCGGCTTCGTCCCGCGAATAAGGTCGGCGGCCTTCTCCGCGAGCATCATCACCGGCGCGTAGATGTTTGCGTTCGTCACGTACGGCATCACCGAGGCGTCGACGACACGGAGCCCCTCGACGCCGTGCACGCGCAGTGTCGACGGGTCGACGACCGACAGCTCGTCGACCCCCATCCGGCAGGAGCACGAGGGATGCAGCGCGGTCTCCGCGTCGCGGGCGACCCAGTCGAGGATCTGCTCGTCCGTCTGGACGTCGGGCCCCGGTGAGATCTCGCCCGCGTCGAACTCCGCAAACGCCGGCTGGCCGAGGATGTGACGTGCGCAGCGGATCGCCTCGACCCACTCGCGGCGATCCTGCTCGGTCGAGAGGTAGTTGAAGCGGAGCGCGGGATGGATGTGCGCGTTCGGCGACGTGATCTTGACCGAGCCTCGCGCGTCCGAGTTCATCGGGCCGACGTGCACCTGGTAGCCGTGGCCGCCGGCGGGCTGCGTCCCGTCGTAGCGGATCGCGAGCGGGAGGAAGTGGAACATGAGGTTCGGGTAGCGGACGTCGTCGTTCGAGCGGACGAAGCCGCCCGCCTCGAAGTGGTTCGTCGCGCCCGGCCCGCGCCGGAAGAAGAGCCACTGGAACCCCACCCAGGGGCGGTTCCGCCATTTCATTGCCGGCGCGACCGAGATCGGCTTCGTGCAGGCGTGCTGGACGTAGACCTCGAGGTGGTCCTGCAGGTTCTCGCCGACGCCGGGGAGCTCGTGGACGACCTCGACTCCGACGGAGCGGAGATGCTCCGGGTCGCCGACCCCCGAGAGCTGGAGAAGCTGCGGCGAGTTGATCGCGCCCCCGCAGAGGATCACCTCCTCGGCGTACGCCCGCTCGAACCCTCCGCCCTTGAGGTACTCGACTCCGACTGCCCGCTTTCCCT
The DNA here is from genome assembly GCA_013812465.1 of Actinomycetota bacterium. The sequence continues at coordinate 13,870 of JACCTK010000073.1, read as the reverse complement.
CGAAGAGGATGCGCGTGACGAGCGCGCGAGAAGTCACCTCGAGATTCCTGCGCCTACGCACCGGATGCAGATACGCGCGCGCCGCGCTCAGGCGCCGCGCGCGGCTGACGTTGCGGTCGAAGCGCGCGAACCCCTCTTGCCGCTCGCCGTTCACGTCGTCGGTCAGCGAGTAGCCGGCCTGCTGCACCGACTCGAAGAACGCCGAGAAGAGCGGATTCGTCGCGGGGCCGCGCTCGACGACGAGCGGCCCCTTGCCTCCCCGGTACTCGTCGGCGCCCTCGACGCACGTCTCCATACGCTTGAAGTAGGGGATGCTGTGCGCGTAGTCCCAGTGCTCGAGCCCCGGCTCGGCCGCCCACTTCTCGAAGTCGAGTGGATTCCCGCGCTGGAAGATCATCCCGTTGATCGAGCTCGACCCGCCGAGGACCTTCCCGCGCGCGTGCGCGACGCGACGGCCGCCCATGAAGGGCTCGGGCTCCGACTCGTAGCGCCAGTCATAGCGGGGCGAGCCGATGGGGAAGGAGAGCGCCGCCGGCATGTGGATGTAGACGTCCCAGAGCGAGTCGACGCGACCGGCCTCGAGCACGAGCACGCGCGCCTTCGGGTCGGCCGAGAGGCGGTTCGCGATAACGCAGCCCGCCGACCCGCCGCCGACGATCACGTAGTCGTACCGCCGCTCGTCGATCATTCGCGCTCGAGCGCCTCGACGAGCAGCGTCGAGACGTCGGCCACGCGCAGCTCGCGCCCGGTCTGACGCACGCCGTCGTCGAGCATGATCGTGCAGAAGGGGCACGCGACCGCGAGCGTCTCGGCGCCGGTCTCGGCGGCCTCGCGCACGCGCTCCTCGTTGATCGCGGAGCCTCGCTCCTCCATCCACATGTGCGACCCACCCGCGCCGCAGCAGAACGTGCGCGTGCCGCTTCGCTCCATCTCGATCGGCTGACCGACCGCGGCGACGAGCTCCCGAGGCGCCTCCAGCACGTCGTTGTGCCGAGCGAGGTAGCAGGAGTCGTGGTACGTGATCGCCTGGTCGGACGCGACCGGCCTGAGCCGGCGCTGGCTGACGAGGTCGGCGAGGAGCTCGGTGTGGTGGACGACCTCATAGCGGCCGCCGAAGTCCGGGTACTCGTTGGCCAGCGTGTTGAAGCAGTGCGGGCAGCTCGCGACGATCTTCGTCACGCCCGCCTCGTCGAGCGTCGCGACATTCTGCTTCGCGAACTCCTGGAACACGTACTCGTTGCCCATCCTGCGGGCCGGGTCGCCGGTGCACGACTCGCGCGGGCCGAGGATCGCGACGTCAACGTTCGCGGCGAGCAGGAGCTTCACCGTCGACTCGGCGGATTTTCGGGCCCGCTCGTCGAAGGAAGCGGCGCAGCCGACCCAGTAGAGGACCTCCGGAGGCCGGCTTCCTGGCTTGAGCACTCGCACCCCGAGCCCGTCCGCCCAGACCGCGCGCTCGTCCTGCGGCTTTCCCCAAGGGTTGCCGCTTCGCTCGACGTCGCGAAGCATCGGCTCGGCCTCCGCCGGGAACCTGGACTCGACCATGACGAGATGGCGTCGCAGGTCGACGATGTGGTCGACGTGCTCGATCGAGACCGGGCACTCCTGGACGCAGGCGCCGCAGGTCACGCAGTCCCAGACGACGTCGTCGGTGACAGCGTTCGGGACGAGAGCTGTCGGCTCGAAGCCCGCGTCCGCGAGCACCTTCGGGCCCTCTGCGAAGACATGGTCGCGGAGGTTCATGATCAGAAGCTTGGGGGAGAGCTCCTTTCCGGTCGCCCACGCCGGGCACACGTCCTGGCAGCCCCCGCACTCGGTGCAGGACATCGTGTCGAGGATCCCCTTCCACGTGAGATCCGGGACCGTTCCGGCGCCGAAGCGGAGCTCGTCGTCAGGGCCTTCGAAGTCGAGGGGTTCGAGACGGCCTTTGGCGCGCGTCCGTCCGAAGAACACATTCGGGGCGGCGGTCGCGATGTGCAGGTGCTTCGAGTACGGCAGGTAGACGAGGAAGCTCAGGATGATGAGAACGTGCGACCAGACGAGCACGCGCTCGAAGGCCTCCGTCGCCGTGCCCTCGCCGAAGAGACCCGAGAGAGCGTTCGAGAGCGGCGACCAGCCGGCGCCCCACTCGTTCAGACCGAGCGCGATCTGGCTCGCATGCCAGAGGAGCAGTGTGGTCACGATTCCGGCGATCAGCGCGAGGATGAGGTCGGCCTCGCCGAGATGGCTCCCCTGGAACCGATTCGGCCGCTGCACTTTGCGGATCCAGAAAGCGGCCGCGATGCCGACGAGCACGAGCGCGCAGAAGAGGTCGACGAGCAGGGAGAACCAGCCCTGGCTCTCGAGCCAGGCGAGCGGCGAGCCATCGGGGAGGCCCGGCTCCCGGTCGACGACGTAGACGAGCGCGAGCAGGATCGTCGGGAAGAGGACGACGAAGCCCCAGAAGATGAAGGCGTGCATCAGGCCCGGAATGACGCGGTAGAGCAGCTTCTTCTGGCCGAGCACGAGTGCCGTCTCGTTCTCGACCCGTTTCGGGAGGTCGTCGAAGCGTGGGAGCGGCGCACCCATCCGAACGAGCCGGACGAGGAGGAGCGCGCGCCGTAGGAATAGCGTCAGCGCCACGGCCGCGATCACCACGAGGACGAGCGCGGAGAGCTCGCTCGGGCTCGCCATCGGCTGGTAGGGCGAGGCAAGCCTCGCCTCTACGGCCCCCATAGCTTCTTGAGCTCGGCGCTGATCGCCGGAACCACTTCGTGCAGATCGCCGATCACCGCGTAGTCGGCGCTGGCCAAGATGGGCGCGTCGGGGTCGGTGTTGACCGCGAGGATCGTCTTCGCGCCCTTGCAGCCGGCCATGTGCTGCGTCGCGCCCGAGATGCCGCAGGCGATGTAGATGTCGGGCGCGATCTTCGTCCCCGTCTGGCCGACCTGGTCGGTGTGCGGCCGCCAGCCGGCCATGGTCACGGCCCTGGAGCAGCCGACGGCGCCTCCGAGCAGACTCGCGAGCTCTTCGATGATCATGAACCCTTCCGGCGAGCCCGCGCCACGGCCCGAAGACACGACCACCTTTGCGTCCGCGAGCGAGACGCCGCCGCTCGACGCCTGGGTGTGCTCGGTGACGCGAACCAGCAGATCGGTGTCGGAAAGCGCCGGCGCGAACCGCTCCACGGCAGGCTCTCCCGCTGGCGCGTGATCGGCGACGACGACGTGGGGCGCAACCGTGAGGAGGGCGGGGGCTCCGTGCACGTCGGCTTCCTCGAGCAGGCTGCCGCCCCAGCGCAGGCGCGTGACGCGCGCGGGATCGCCGGCCGCGGTGGCGATGCAGTTCGCCGCGAAGGGAAGGTCGAGCCGTGCTGCGACATGTGCGACGACCTCGTTCCCGCGCTCGCTACCCGCCGCCACGACCGCGGCCGGTTGCAGCCGTTCGGCCAGCTCCACGGCGGCCTGTGCGACCGCCGACGGCGCGTAGGAGCTGAACACGTCGTGCTCGGCGACGTGCAGCGTCGAGACGCCGTGATCGCCGAGCGTCGCGACGACTCCTTGTGACACTGTGTCACTAGGAGTCGTTACGGCGAGCGCGTGAACCGGTAGGTCCTCGGCGAGGGTGCGGGCGAGAGTGAGCGCCTGCAGCGACAGCTCGTCCACACCTTCTGGCTGGCGTTCGATCACGACAAGGACGCTCACGCGACTCCGATCCGCTGCAGCACCTCGACGACACGGGGCGCGGCGCCGGCGCCGTGGCCGAGGATCTCGGCCTCCTTGCGCTCGCCGGGCGGGGAAACAAGCCGGACCTTCGCGAGGCGGGCCTGCTTGGGAGACGGCGAGCTCGACGCGACCGGCTTCCTCTGGGCTCGCATGCGGCCGGGGACCGAGGGATAACGCGGGAAGTTCAGGCCCTCCTTCACTGACACCAGCGCAGGCAGCGGCAGGTCGAAGACATCGCGGCCGCTCGCGACCTCTTGCTCGCAACGGACGCGCCCGCCCTCGACGAGAACACCCTTGAGACCGGTCGCGATCGGCCGGCCGAGCGCGTGCGCGACGCGGATGCCCACCTGGTAGCCGCCCGAGTCGGCGGACTCGTTTCCGAAGAAGATCAGGTCGAAGTCGACCCCAGACGCGCGTTCGGCCTCGATCGCGTCGACGATCGCCTTCGTCGTAGCCTGCGGATCCCACTCCTCGCTTCCCGTCAGGAGATGGATCGCGCGGTCGATGCCTAGCGCCATCGCATCGCGCAGCTGCTCCTCGGCCTCGGGCGGTCCGAGGGTCAAGACGACCGACTCGCCGCCCTCCTTCTCGACGATGCGCACGGCTTCCTCGACTCCGCACTCCTCGTGCGGGCTGATCGTGAATCCCAGGTGCTGGGTGGCGATCGCCTGCTCATCGGAAGTGAGCACGATCTTCCCGCCCGTCATAGGCACCCGTTTTACGCACACCAAGACATTCACGACCGGATCCTCGCGTTCTCGGGATCGAAGACCGGGGTCGCGTCGGCGACCTCGACCGTGACTGGGTAGCGATCGCCCATGTACTCGACCGCCAGCTCTCCGCCCTCGACTGCGTGCTCCGGGGGAAGATAGGCCATGAGAATGTGCTTGCCGAGCGACGGGCCGGCACCGGCGCTCGTGACGTACGAGCCGCGGCCCTTGCCGTCCACGAGCCGTCCGCCGTCTCGCATGACCACGGGCTCGCGGCCCATCGGATACCGATCGACCCCGTTCGACGATGCATGGTCGTCTACCGTGAGTGTGCACAAGATGGTCACCGGCTCCTCGTCGCGCGCCCGAAGGTACGCATCCTTGCCGACGAAGTCCTGCTCTTTCACTTTCGGAGTCGTCATGCCGGCTTCGACCACCGTGTACTCGCTCTCGAGCTCCGTGCCGTACGCGCGATAGGACTTCTCGAGCCGGCCGGTCGTCCCGTAGACGCCGATCCCCGCGGGCACGGCGCCATGGGCCTGGCCGGCTTCCCAGACGATTTCCCAGAGCCGCGCGCCCTGCTCGATCGGGACGTAGAGCTCCCAGCCGAGATCGCCGACGTAGGAGATGCGGGAGGCGAGCACGCGCAGCGGCCCGATCTCGATCGTGCGGCAGGTGGCGAACGAAAACCCTTCGTGAGACACGTCGTCGCTCGTGACACTCGCGAGAATGTCTCGCGCGCGCGGGCCCCAGATGCCGAGCGTGCACCAGGCCGAGGTGAGATCGGCGAGCTGGGCCGAGCCGTCCTGCGGCAGGTGGTCACGCAGCCATTTACGGTCGGCCATCCCGTGCGCGCCGCCGGTGACGACACGGAACTCCTCATCGCCGAGGCGCATGATCGTGAGGTCGGACTTGAAGCCGGCGCTCTGCGAGAGCCACGGCGTGTAGACGACGCGCCCGATCGCCACGTCGACTTGACGCATCGAGACACCCTGTAGCGCATCGAGCGCGCCCGGGCCGGTGACGTCGAAGATCGCGAACGCGGACAGGTCGAAAATGCCTGCGCGATCGCGCATCGCGAGATGCTCGGCGTTGATCAGAGGCGACCACCAGCGCGCTTCCCATTCGGACTTCCGGCGGCCCACCCGGTCCCCGTACTCCTCGAGCAGCGGTGCGTTCGACTCGTACCACTGCGGCCGCTCCCAGCCGGCAGCCTCGAAAAAGACCGCGCCGAGCTCCTGCTCTCGCGAGTGGAAAGGAGAGAGGCGGACGCCGCGGTTCGACTCCCACTGCTCGAGCGGGTGGACGATCCCGTACATCTTGTTGAAGCCCTCCGCGGTGCGTGCCTTCACGTGCGCGCTCGTCTTGTGGTGCTCGTGGAAGCGGGCGATGTCGGACGAGTGGAGGTCGATCTCGGACTCGCCGTGCACCATCCACTCCGCGAGCGCCTTGCCGACGCCGGGCCCCTCTTTCACCCAGACCGCGGCCGCCGACCAGAGCCCCTTGACCTCGGGCGTCTCACCGAGGATCGGCATGCCGTCGGGGGTCAGGGAGAGGATCCCGTTGATCGCGTACTTGATGCCGACGGACTCGTCGCCGACGATCTCCGGCATCAGCTCGAGCGCCTGCTCGAGCTGCGGGGCGAAGTCCTCTTGCGTGAAGGGAAACTCGGTCGGGGAGAGCGAGGCCTCCTCGACCGAGGGCAGGTCCTCGGGGTCGTACAGGATCGGGCGATGCGCGTATGAGCCGATCTCGAGCGAGGTGCCGTCCTGTCGCTCGTACATGTTCGTGTCCATGTCGCGAACGATGGGGAAGTCGATCGCCCGCTTCGTCTTCTCGAAGCGGGGCACCGGGCCGATGTCGATCATCTGGTGCACCGCGGGCGTGAGCGGGATGCAGGCGCCAGCCATCCGCGCGAGCTTGGGGCTCCAGACCCCGCAGGCGATGACGACGACTTCCGTCTCGATGTACCCCTCGGTCGTCTTGACGCCGGTGATGCGTCCGCCAGAGGTCTCGATGTCGAGCACCTCGGTCTGAGCCGACACGGTCAGCGCGCCGAGCTCGACCGCCTGCTCGCGCATCAGCGTGCCGGCGCGGAGCGAGTCGGCGACGCCCACGCCCGGGGTGTAGAAGCCGCCGAGGATCACCGTCTCGTCGATGAATGGGACGAGCTCCTTCACCTCGGCGGGAGTCAGCATCGAGACCGGCTCGATTCCCCACGCCTTCGCGGAGACCATGCGCCGGTGTAGCTCCTGCATCCGCTCCTCGCTGCGGGCGACCTCGATGCCGCCGGATTCCGTGTAGACGCCGAGCTCCTCGTACTGGCGCACGCTGTCGAGCGTGAGCGCGGTCATCTCCTTCGAGTGGTCGACCAGGTAGATGAAGTTCGACGCATGACCGGTGGAGCCGCCTGGGTTCGGGAGCGGCCCTTTCTCGACGAGGACGAGATCGCGCCAGCCGAGGCGGGCTAGGTGGTGGGCAAGGCTCGAGCCGACGATTCCGGCTCCGATGATGACTGCTCTGGCGGCTGAGGGAAGTGGGCTCATCTAATTCACATATATCAAGTTGCGATCAGAAGAGGGTAATTAGAGCACCCGCCTGATCGCCTGCTCGAAGTTCTCGACGTGCCGCTGCATCGCCGCTTCGGCCCGCTCGGGATCGCCGTCGCGGATCGCCTCCAGCAGGGCGAGATGCTCCTTCACTGCTTCCTCGAGCCGCGCGACCCGGTTGAGCACGAGGAACCAGATCCGGAGCGTCAGCATGTAGTAGCCGTCGAGCGTCGTCTCCAGGAACGCGTTGTGCGTGCAGTGGTAGATGTGGCGGTGGATCCGTTGGTCGAGGTCGATCAGCAGCCGCTCGTCAGCCGTCGCCGTCAGGTCGTGCAGATCGGCGATCAAGGCCACCGTCGTCTCCCGGTCAGCGGCCGTCGCTCTCTCCGCGGCGAGCCTCGCGCCGAAGCTCTCGAGCACCCCCCGGACTTCGGAGAGCACGGCGAGATCGAGGACGTTGACGTTCGAGACGAAGATGCCGCGGCGCGGGTAGACCTCGACGAGTCGCTCGCCCTCGAGCCGCTGGAGTGCCTCTCGCACGGGCGTGCGACCGACCCCGAGCCGGTCCTGCAGCTCCCGCTCGCTGACGATCGATCCCGGGGCGAGCTCGAGCGTCACGATCAGCTCGCGGATCGCGTAGTAGGCGCGGTCGGAGAGCGACTGCGCCTCGGCAGCCTCCGGCTGGTGGACTCTGAGGGGAGATGTGCTCATCCGGATGGGGTCAGGTCTCGCGTGTGGGAATGCAAGACCTGACCCCGTTTCGCCTACTTCAGCCAGGCGTTGACCTTCGCCGCGTTCGCCTTGACCCACTGCTCCGCCGCCTTCTCCGGCTTCAACTTCTTGCCGGCGATCAGATTGGCGACGACGTTCTGGTCAGCCGAGGTCCACTTGAACTTCTTGACGAACTTCAGAGCCGGGGAGCCGCTCGTCGCGAACTTGCCGCTCACCAGCTTGTCGAGACCGTAGGACGGGTACTCGCACGCGTGCTTCCCGCTCAGCTTCTCGTCGTCGACGCAGCCCGCGAAGCGCCTCGGCAGCTGCACGCGCACGAGGTCGTACTGCGCGTTCAGGTACTGCGGGTCGTACCAGTAGAAGAGCACGGGCTTCTTCTGCTTGTACAGCTGGCTCCAGCGCGCCACCTGCGCCGGCTCGGCCCCGGCGACCACGTGCTTCAGGTTCAGGCCGAGCTCCTTGATGAGCGCGCGATCCTTCTGGACGTACGAGGGGTCGCCGCCGAGGAACATGCCCTGCGAGCCCGACTCCGGCGACTTGAACACCGTCTCCTTGCCCTTCAAGCCCCTCCACGTCTTGAACTGCGGATACTGCTTCAGCAGGTAGCGCGGGATGTACCAGCCGATGACGCCGGTGATCCCGTTCGAGCCGACGACGCGGACCGACTTGTCCTTGATGTACGTCTGCCCTGCGGTGGTCAGCGTGTTGTCCCAGTCCTCCAGGGCGGCATCGACCTTGCCGTCCCGCATGGCCTGGAAGTACGGTGGCCCCTCGGTCACCTGGGTCAGCTTCACCTTGCAGTTGAGCCGCTTCTCTAGCACGTACTTGGCCACGTAGGTGTTCGCCGTGGAGCCCGCCCACGACTGCTCGTTGATGACGACGGTTCCGCAGCTCTGCGCGCCTCCTCCGAATGCGCTTCCAGTTGTGAGAAGCGCGAGCGCTGTCAGCGCTGCGACCGCTACGAGACCGATCGGCCGGCGAAAACGCCTGCCTCCACGATCCGACATTCGACCCTCCTTGTGGTTGAGAACTGCGCTGGGGTCAGGCTTCAGCCTGACCCCAGCTCCGTCACTGTTCACGTCAGAACTTCCCTTCTCGCACTCCGCGTTCCTTGCGTGACGCGGTCGAGTGCGATGCCCAGGGCGAGGATCGCCAGGGACGCGATCACGCCCTGCCCGAACTGCCCGCGAACGAGGCCCTGCGCGACCTCGTAGCCGAGCCCCCCCGACCCGACGAGCCCTCCGATCACCACCACCGCGAGCACCATGACGATCGCCTGGTTGACGCCGAGCATCACGGCGTCGCCCGCGAGCGGGAGCTTCACCTTCACGAGCGTCTGCAGCCGCGAGGCTCCGAACGCGCTCGCTGCCTCGACCGAGCTCGGCGAGACGTCGCGCACACCTCGCTCCACGAGCCGCAGCGTGACGGGGAACGCATAGAGGGCGCCCGCCACAATCCCGGGCACGACCGAGACTTGCACCAGATAGATGAACGGAATGAGGTAGACGAGCTGCGGCAGCGTCTGCAGCAGGTCGTTCACGGGCCGCATGGCCTTCGAGAAGGCGCCGCTCTCCGCGGCGAGCACGCCGAGCGTGACGCCGATGACTGCCGCAATCGCGGTGGCGACCAGCACTTGCGAGAGCGTGTCCATCGCGAGCGCCCACACGCCGGTGAAGCCGATCAGCGCGAGCATCAGGAGCGCCGTCAATGCAGGCCGGAGACCGCTGATGACGAACGCGATCGCCGTAAGGCCGGCGACCGTCATGAACCAGGGCATCTCGACGAGAAACTCCTGGAGCGGCTGAAGCAGCTGCTGGAAAACGAACGTTCCAGTCGGCTGGGTGATCGAGAAGGCGAACGAGAACGGGTCCTGTATGTAGTCGAGGGCCACCTGGAACTTCGCCAGGAGCCACTCTTCGATCGTGACCGTGCGGCCGCGAGCCTCGTCGGGGTAGACAGAAGCAGCGCCGAAGATCTTGGCGAGGACGATCGCAACGACGACTGCTGTTCCCGCCGCGGCAGCCTGGAGCCGAATCCTCCGCCGGCGCGAGTCGTCGAGATGCTGCTTTGCCGGGTCGGTTCGGTCGGCCATCGCCTCGGTCACGCGATCGAGCGTCATCGCCATGACCACGATCACGAGACCGGCGAGAATGGCGAGAGCGGGGTTCGAGTAGAGGCCGCTGGTGACGACCGCGCCGAGGCCGCCCCCTCCGATCAACCCCGCGATGACGACCATCGAGAGCGCGAACAGGATCGTCTGGTTCACGCCGAGGAGGATCATCCGCCGCGCCAGCGGGAGCTGCACCTTGCGTAGGAGCTGGCCCCTGGTCGAGCCCAGCGACGTGGCCGCTTCGACGGTGTTGACGGGGACGCCCCGGATCCCCAACGCCGTGATGCGGATCGCCGGTGGGATCGCGTAGATCATCGTCGACACCACCGCGGCCGCCGGCCCGATCGAGAAGAGGATCACGACCGGCAGCAGATAGGCGAACGCGGGGACGATCTGCATGGCGTCGAGGACGGGCGTGATGGCGCGACTCACCCTTTGCGAGCGTCCCGCCGCGATGCCGAGCGGAATTCCGACCAGGAGCGACAGGGAGACGGCGACGAGCATCAGCGCCAGCGTTTGCATGCTCTCCTCCCAGAGGCCGATGAGCGCGAATGACGCGAAGGCGAAGAGTGTGAGCAGGGCGACGCGAAGGCCGCCGAAGCGCAGGACGAGCGCCACGCCTGCGACGGTCGTGCCTGCCCACGTCATCCACAGGAGCAGGCGGGTGAACCAGTCGACGAGGCGGTCGATCGACGTCGAGAAGCCCTCGAAGACCGTGAAGACGAGTCCCTGGTCCTCCTTCCCGCGCTCTGTGAGGAGCCAGATCTGGAAGTCGTCGAGGTGCAGCGAGAGCGTGTTCCAGACGAGATCGTTCGGCCAGGGATACTCGAGCGCCCAGATCCGGTACGCGACGTACATGAGCGCCACGATGCTGGCGACCTGCACGAGCTTCCCGCGCCACCAGGGGCGATGCGTGACGACCGGCGCCACGACGACCCTTTCCGCGGCGGCGACCGATGCCATCAGTCGTCCCTCTCCCCGGCGATCGTCGTCAACACGGCGTCGCGGTCGACGATGCCGACGACGCTCCCGTTCTCGACGCAGCAGACGGGCTTCTCGCTCGCGGCGAGCACGGCAACGGCTCGGCGCACCGTGGTCGCGACGTCGAGCCTGGGGCCGTCGGTGGCCTCGCCCGGCGCCGGATCTCGCATGATCCAGCGCAGCGTCAGGACATGGCTGCGGGGGATGTCGCGAGTGAAGTTCTCGACGTACTCGTCGGTGGGCGAGCCGACGAGCTCCTCTGGCGTGCCGAGCTGCACGATCGCGCCGTCCCGCATGATCGCGATCCGGTCGCCGAGCCGCAGCGCCTCCGGCAGGTCGTGCGTGATGAACATCGTCGTCTTCCCCGTCTCGGCCTGCAGCCGGATCACCTCGTCCTGCATGTCGCGGCGGATGAGCGGATCGAGGGCGCTGAACGGCTCGTCGTAGAGCATCACCTCGGGGTCGACCGCGAAGGCGCGCGCGACGCCTACGCGCTGCTGCATACCGCCCGAGAGCTGGTCCGGGAACTGATTCGCGACGTCCTCCAGGCCGACCAGCTTCAAGACCTCGTGGGCGCGCGCGTGACGCTCCGCCTTCCCGACGCCCTGCACCTCGAGCCCGAACGCGACGTTGTCGAGCACGCGCCGGTGCGCGAGCAGGCCGAAGTGCTGGAAGATCATCGAGACCTTGTGGCGGCGCAGCGCTCGGAGCTCGGCCTTGCTCGCGGCCATGACGTCGATGCCGACGATCTCGATCGAGCCTGCGGTCGGCTCGATCAGCCGGATCAGCGTGCGAACGAGCGTCGACTTGCCAGAGCCCGAGAGGCCCATGACGACGAACACCTCGCCGGGGAAGACCTCGATCGAGACATCACGGACGGCGGCGACACAGCCGGTCTTCTCGCGGAGCTCGCGGCGCGGGAGCTCTGCGTCGGGTGTGCCGAGGATGCGCTCGGCGCGCGGGCCGAAGATCTTCCAGACACCGTGAGCGCGGATGAGAGGCGCGCCCCGCGGCGCTCCGCCGTTCACGGTGATCTCAGCGCTGCTCAGATTCGGCTCCAGATCACTGGTATACGGGGAATATACTACGACCGCTTCGGAGTCAAGCGGCGCGGGGAGGGTGGGAATCGACGTCTCGATGCTGATCGGCGGCGCCTGGGTGGAGAGCGAGTCGGGCGCTCGTTTCGACGCCGAGAGCCCCGCGAGCGGAGAGACGATCGGCACCGTTCCGGAGGGGACGCGGGAGGACGCGCAGCGTGCGATCGGCGCGGCGAACGACGCTTGGCGGGGTTGGGCTGCGCTTTCAGCGTTCGAACGGGCGGCCGCGCTCGAGCGAGTAGCGGCTGTGATCGTCGAGCGGCGGGTGCCGCTGGCCCGCACGCTCACGCTCGATCAGGGCAAGCCGCTGGTCGCCGAGTCCTACGACGAGGTCGACGAGCTGGCCTCGTACTTCCGGCAGGCCGCGGCTGACGCGACACGGCTCGAAGGCGCCATGCCGCCGTCGATCGACGCCTCCAAGCGGGTGCTCGTCTATCGCGTTCCGCGCGGCGTCGTCGGCGTCATCACGCCCTGGAACTGGCCGTACACGATGCCGGCCGAGGTGATCGCCCCGGCGCTCGCGGCGGGCAACGCCGTCGTCTGGGCGGCGGCGCCTTCGACATCGGTCTGCGCCGTCGCGCTCGCCGAGTGCATCTCGGACGCGGGGATCCCGACCGGCGTCCTCAACCTCGTGACCGGACCGGGCGCGGTCGTCGGAGACGAGATCGCGGCGAGCCCGGGCACGAGCGCGATCGCGTTCATCGGCTCGATCGAGACCGGACACCGCGTCGCGGAGCGCGCCGCCGGCAAGGCGCTGTTGCTCGAGATGGGCGGCAACGGGCCTTTGGTCGTTCTCGGCGACGCCGACGTCGAGGCGGCAGCACGCGCAAGCTTGTCCGCTGCATTTCTTTGCGCGGGACAGAGTTGCACCGCCGGCGAGCGCTTCCTCGTGCACGAGCGCGTACATGACGAGTTCGTGGAGGCGCTCTCCGCGGCCATCGTTCGCGAGATCCGCCTCGGCGATCCCTTCGACGAGCAGACGACGATGGGGCCGCTGAACAACGAGGCGGGCGCCGGCAAGGTCGACCGGCACGTCGCGGACGCCGTCGAGCGCGGCGCGGAGGTTCTACTCGGAGGCGCGCGGGCGAACGGCTTCCCGACCGAGCTGTACTACCCGGCGACGGTGCTGACCGAGGTCACCGACTCGATGGCGATCGCCCGGGAGGAGACCTTCGGCCCGGTCGTCCCGATCACGCGGATCGGCTCTGACGAGGAGGCGCTGGCGATCGCCAACGAGTCCCCGTACGGCCTGCTGGCCGCCGTCTGGACCCGCGATCTCGCCCGCGGCCTCCGCTTCGCCGAGGGCATCCGCGCGGGCTGGGTGAACGTCAACGAGTCCACGAACTACTGGGAGAGCCACCTCCCCTTCGGCGGCCGGGCGGGCTCGCGCTCGGGCGTCGGCCGGGTCGGAGGACGTCATCCGCTCGACGTCTTCACGGAGCCGAAGACCGTCGTCGTCTCGCTCGGCTAGCAGCGGTCGCCGTCGCATACAGTGGCCGCGTGCTCGAGGCGCGCTCGGATGTCGTCGGCAGCCTGCTCAGGCCGCCGGAGCTGCTCGCCGCGCGCGAGCGGTTCGGGCGAGGAGAGCTCGACGCGACGGGCCTGAAGCGGGCGGAGGATGCCGCCGTCGACGAGGTTCTCAGGCTCCAGGAAGACGCCGGGATGGCCGTCGTCACAGACGGGGAGATGCGGCGCCTCTCGTTCCAGAGCCAGATGACCGAGGCGGTGGACGGGTTCGGGGAGTGGGACCTGGACGCGTTCCTGTGGGGCGAGTGGCAGAGCGGGGCACTCGGCGAGATGAAGGTCGACCGGCCGCCGATCGCGGTGGTGGGAAAGCTTCGCCGCAAACGCTTCCTCTCGGCCGACGAGCTCGCCTACGCGCTTCCCCGGACCGACCGCATCCTCAAGGTGACGCTCCCGAGCCCGAGCCTGTTCGCCAACTTCTGGGATCCCGAACGCTCGAGCGGGGCGTATGCGAGCCTGGAGG
>JACCTK010000065.1 GCA_013812465.1 Actinomycetota bacterium | reverse complement strand
GGATCGAGGAACGTAGAGGGCCTCCTGCCTTGGGAGATGCGCTGCCGGTGCTGGGGTGTACCCTCGATGTGTGCAGCCTGTCTCTGGGTAGCGATCGGATGGCCACGGGAGGGTGTCGACCGCGGAGGGGGGCGTCGACTCAACCTTCTCCCGAGGAACTCAAGAACACCAAGAGTCGCGGTCATCATGCCAAGCCGACCCATTGCTTGCGACTGTCGAATCTGACCGTCCCGATCGTCAGCGGATGTCGGTGTCACCGCGGCAGCAAACGTAACCCCGTACGTAATCGCAGTATCGACAACGCCCTCGGCGATAGCGATCACGCCATTGACCGTCTGCTCGATCTCGCCGCCCTGATCGACGATAGGGCTCGGGGCTAGGACTCCTTCGATGATCCGGTCGAAGGCCTCGTCACCGCCATCCATCATTGCGTCCAGCGAGTCCTCAACAGACAAGCCTCCTCGCCTTCGGGGATGCGAGGGTTGGATCTGCGACGGGGCACTGGGCACCTGTTCTTGGGTCTCTTCGCCTTCCAGCGTTTCCTCGCCACTCAGGTTCGAGTAGTTGGCTTCGTGTCCGCTCGCAGATGATCCCGCGGTGCAACTCGTATCGTCACCGCAGGACAGCCCGAGGGGGTCGCGTGCCTGAAGCACGTTCCCAGAGATATAGTGAAAACTATTGGCAACCTCTCCCCCACCCGCGCCATGCGTCTGGAGGGGATCGGGGCTCGCCCATCTACCGATTCTCGAGATCAGGTAGCGCTCGCCGAAGTAGGTGAGGCCGACCTCTTCATCCGCCTCTTGGGCCTTGTCCGCATGAAGGGCCTCTTCTCGGTCCTTGCTGGTCGCTGATCCGGTCATCGAGCACGTGGATCGAGGATCCGGGAGGCCGTTCCGAGGGTCAAGCACCGCGTGGAGACGGCGGGCGGAAGCCAGGCGGCGCATCGTGCGGCGCTCCGCCGCACATCAGGCGCAGGTCTCCCTCCGGCACGCGCTCTCGCACGGTCGTTCAGGGGCCGAAGTCGAAGTCGCTCTGCGGCGGGGCCCGCGCCTTCGCCATCGGCAGCGGGTCCTTGCGGTAGCCGTAGGCCTCGAGCAGCGGGCGCAACTTGTCGCGCTCGATCACGAGCTCGATGAACCTCATCCGCCCGCCGCACGGGCACGCGAGCATGTCCACACCGATGCCGTGCTTGCTCAACTCCGCCCAGCTCGAGTCGTGCACGCGCGTGGTGTCAGCGTCGCCCGGCACGATCTCGGCCCTGTGCTTCGCGTGCGCGGCGAGCACGCCCGAGTACAGGATCGTGTTCTTGCCGGGCCGCGGCACGAGAGTGCAGAGCCTCTCGAGGAACGTGCTCGGGCTCATCGTGATCCAGTCGGTGCCGTCGGAGTAGGGCGTCTTGAGACGCAGCGCGATCTGCCCCGTGTCGAGCGTACGCAAGCGAGCCTCGGCGAGCGGGGGCCGCAGCAGGTAGCGGCAGAGATGTTCGAGCCGGTCGCGCTTCTCGGGCGCCACCACCGTGGTCGCGTCGAGGTCGAAGTCCTCGATGCGCGCCTTGATCTTCCAGCGTGCGTCGCGGATGTCGGGCTCGTCTTCGCATCCGGGGCCGTGGCGCGTCACGCCCTGGCCGCGCACCGCGCGATCGGTCGCGGCGGCCAGGGCTGGCTCGTCGATGTCGGAGGTGCCCTCGCCGCGCCGAGAGAATAGGCGCGCGATGCGCTTCACGATCACCAGCAGGAGCCTCGCCATCTCGGCGCGGTCGGGCGGCGCGATCGGGATGAACGCGCCACCGTCGGCGTACACGCCATCGAGCCAGAGGTCGTGCAGATGCACGTTACACTTCAGGTCGCTCGAGAACCTGTGCACCACACCGATGGAGCCGGTGCGCGGCTTCTTCACGCCGAGCGCGCGCGCCTTGCCGAGGTAGCGAGCGGCGATCGCGCGCGTCACCACGCGGTGCACGGCCAGCACGTCGTCGTGATGGAAGGCGAGTCGGCGTCGCAGGTCGAACGGAAAGGAGAGCGTCCACATCCGGATGCGCACGTGTGGCAGCACGCGCTTCTCCCAGTGGCGCGCGGTCTCGGTCATGCGGCGCGAGCCACAGCGCATGCAGAAGCCGCGGCCCTTGCACGAGAGGGCCACGAGGCGCGAGCGCTGGCAGTCGGCGCACGCAAACACCGCCACGCCATTCGCAGGCACGCCACAAGCGAGGAAGTCGAAGAGCTCCTTCGCGACGAAGGCCGGCATCGGCGCGTCCGCATCGGCGCGCTCGGTGAGGAAGGTGCCGAGGTGCTCGCGCAGGATCGCGTGCAGTACCGAGGCCTCCGGATCCTTGGGCGAGAGGTCCGGGCGACAGAGCGTGTCGAGCACGCGCGGGCGCAGAGCAAGTCCCGGTACCGGCGCCCAGCGCGCGATTCACGGGATTTCCTCACGCGAAGTGGCGGAGGTGGCGGCGGAGCCCTGGCGGCCGCCACCTCGTCTCGAACACCCTCTTCGTTCGAGGGGAGCATCGCATCGTTGGTAGGTCGCGGAGCGCTCAGCTGAGCCTCCGCCCTCGCGCCATCCCTGCGAGTGGCTCCTGCGCCGCGTCTTCTCGGCCGAGCGA
>JACCTK010000055.1 GCA_013812465.1 Actinomycetota bacterium | reverse complement strand
CAGGTTGACCAGCTCGAGCTCCTCCCAGTCACCGCGGGCGGGCTGGCCCGGCTCGGGCTGGGGTGCCTTCGGGTCGCGGTAGAAGTACCCCGCCTGCCGCCGGCCCGGCGCTCGCTTCGGCGTCTGTCCCTCCTGGATCAGCCAGTGCTCGGCCGGCTCCGCGAAGGGAGAGTTGAGGATCGGCTGCTCGACCTCGTAGGCGCTCATTCCGCCTCGTCGAGCGTGCGGACGACGAGCAGCTCGTTGCCGCGGTCATCGAGCACCTTGACGGCGATCTCGCGCACGTCGCCGGCGGCGAAGGGCGCGCTGACCGTGCCCGAGAGGTGATCCCACACCGACTCCTCGAAATCGGTCTTCAGCGCCTTGCGCAGGTTGTCCCAGGCGCTCGTGCGCGGGAAGAACGCCTGCGAGACGTGGAACGAGAGCCCGTTCCACGCCGTGTCGAGGAGCCACGCCGGGACGTCGTCGCCGCTCGAGTGCTGCGCCTCGAACGTCGTCGGGTCGAAGGTGTCGAGCCCGAGCAGCTCGACCTCGTAGCGCTGCGGCCCGCCAGCCTCCTCCGGCTCGACCTTGCGGATCGTGATGTCCGGGAGGCCGGTGACGGAGAAGATCTGGCTCGACCGCATCGTCTTCAGCAGGTCGCCCATGACGAGGTCGGGCGTCGCCGCGACGTACGTGGCCGGGATGCCGACGAGCCCTTCGGCCTTGTCGACCATCGCCCGCGCGTTCGGCTCGATCGCGAACCCGATCACGAGCAGCTGCTCGTAGCTCCGCGCGTGCGCCTCGCGGGCGGCTTCGTAGACGAGCTTCTCGCTGATCGCCCCGTTCTCGGGCCCGATCACGATCGCGACCGGTTGCAGGTCCGGGTCGAGCTGCGCCTCCGCGGAGAGCGTCAGCGACCTCGCAGGCGGGCGGACGTTCTTCAACGTGATGGCCTTGTTGCCGCCGAGCTGGAGCGTCGCGTTCCGGCGCAGCGCCTCGAGCATGCGATCGACGTAGCCCTTGTCCTCCGGCACGCCCGAGTCCTCGGTCCCATCGCCGTCGATGTCCACCGGCGTCGGAATCGTCGCCTCGACGACGAACGGCCCGCTGACGCGCGTGATCTTCTTGTCGATCTCCGGCCGGTCGACGAGCACCTCCTCGGCCGGCGGCTCGTCGTTGGCGATCGACTTGAGCGTGACATGCGGGACGATCCCGCCGGCCTCCTCGCCCTTCCGGTTCTGGCGCCGCTTGTAGACGAAGCCGCCACCGGGGCCGCGCGCGTCGTCCTGGAGCTCGTAGTACGGAAAGTTCGCCGTGAGGAGCCGCTGTCGAGTCAGCGCGAGCGGGACCCGCGACGTGTCGATCGTGATCCAGCGGCGGCCCCACTGCTCGGCGACGTAGGCAGTTGTGCCGGCGCCGCACGTTGGATCGAGTACGAGGTCGCCTGGATCGGTGGTCATCAGGACACATCGCCTGATGACGTTCGATGGCGTCTGGACGGCGTAGAAATTTTCAGGGTCGCGCGCAGTGTCCGTCCAGATCGTTCCAAGCTCGACGAGCGGGAAGTCGTCGAGATACTGCTTGTATCGCAACGTCCTCCCTGCCTGCACGATGCGGTCCAGGCTCGCCAAGCGGTCGAGACCCTCCTTCGTCGTTCTCCAACATTTATTGGGACCAGGGTGGTACGTCCGTCCGCCGAACTCGTAATCAATCGTCGTATTCGGGCGAAACCCGCCAGTCGCAAGGCTTATGAGCTGAAAGGGGCGGCCGTTCGCTGACTGGGTGTAATGATCACCCGTGCCCACGCCCGCGATCTGTCGCTCGAAAATCTTGTGTGCCTTCAGGCGATCCCTTTCGTGCGCGTACCAGAGCAGGTAGTGGGCGCTCGACTGGATCGTTTCCCCAACCATCATGCCCAGTCGCCGGAAGCAAATGAGAACGACGAAGTTCTCGGCGCCGAAGATCTCATCGAGCGTTTCCTTGACGTGATGCACATTGTCATCCGAAATCTGAACGAAGACGCTCCCGCTAGTTGTCAGCAGCTCCCGCGCAATGAGCAGCCGGTCACGCAGGTACGTCAGGTACGAGTGGAGCCCGAGCTCCCAGGTGTCCCGATACGCCTTCACCATCTCGGGCTCGCGCGTCATGTCGGCGTCGTCGCCGGACTTGACGTCGCGCTTGCGGACGAACGGCTGGAAGTTCGAGCCGAACTTGACGCCGTAGGGCGGGTCGATGTAGATCGTCTGAACCTGGCCACCGAGACCCTCGTACTCGAGCAGCGAGTTCATCACAGCGAGGGAGTCGCCGAGGATCAGCCGGTTGACCCAGCCGCCCTTGTGCTCGTAGGCCTCGAGCTGCTGGTGCAGCGGGAGCTGCGGGTCGGCGAAGAGCTGCATCTCCAGCTGCCGGTCTCGCTCGTGCCCCTGGAG
>JACCTK010000039.1 GCA_013812465.1 Actinomycetota bacterium | reverse complement strand
GTCCGGAGACGAGCGACCGCTCGTCTATGTGAGCTTCGGCAGCGTCGCCGCCACCTTCCCGCCCGCGGCCCAGGTTTACACGAGCGCTCTCGACGCCGTCGCCGAGCTCCCGGTGCGCGCGCTCTTGACGACAGGCGGGAACCACCTCGAGCTGGGTGACATTCCCGCGAACGTTCATGTCGAGCGGTGGGTGGCCGAGGCCGACATCCTCGCGCACGCGTCGGCGGCGGTAGGTCACGGCGGAGCGGGCACGACCCTCAGCGCTCTGGCAGCCGGGTGCCCGCTCGTCGTCGTTCCGCTGTTCGGCGACCAGCCGACGAACGCGGTTCGTGTGGCCGTGGCCGGCGCGGGAGTGATCGCGTCGTTCGAGGGGATCCGCGCCGGCCTCGAGCTCGTCCTCGGGGACGACGGCTACCGCGAAGCGTCCAGGCGCATCTCGGAGGAGATGCGCGCGCTACCTCCGGTCGACGGTTTTCTCCATTCGCTCGCGGGCCAGTCTGGGTGAGCTCGACCAGACGGCCGTCGGGATCGCGGAGCTGTGCCGAGCGGCCCCAGAGCGCTATCTCGGCGATTCCGCTCAGGTCGCGATCTCGAACTCTCGCAAGACGTCGTTGAGCGACGTCTTCAGGTCCGTCGAGTCGCTCCGCTCGCCGACGATCAGAGCGCAGGGAAGCTGGTAGCGCCCCGCGGGATAGTCCTTCGGCCGCGTCCCCGGCAGCACGACCGAGCGTGGCGGCACGCAGCCGCGGTGCTCCACCGGCGCTAGGCCCGTGACGTCGATGATGGGAATCGACGCCGAGAGGACGACGTTCGGCGCGATGACGGCCCTCTCCCCGACGACGACCCCCTCGACGACCACAGCTCGCGAGCCCAAGAAGGCGCCGTCCTCGACGATCACGGGACGGGCTTGAGGCGGCTCCAGCACGCCACCGATACCGACGCCACCCGAGAGATGGACGTCCGCCCCGATCTGGGCGCACGAGCCCACCGTCGCCCACGTGTCGACCATCGTTCGCGGCCCGACCCAGGCGCCGATGTTCACGAAGCCGGGCATGAGAATGACGCCCTCGGACAGGAAGGAGCCGTAGCGCGCCACTCCCGGCGGGACGACGCGAACGCCGCGCTCCGCGTAGTCGTTCTTGACCGGAATCTTGTCGAGGAAGTGGAGCCCGCCCACATCCATCGGCGCCACCTTGCGCAGCCGAAAGTAGAGCAGAATCGCCTTCTTCGTCCACTCGTTGACCGTCCACTCCCCGTCTTGCCTTTCGGCGACGCGGGCCTCGCCTCGGTCGAGGAGCGCCACCGCCTCCTCGATCGGCTCGGAGTCGAGCTCGCCGGCGTCCCACAGCTCCTCGATCCGCCGGGCAAGCTCCATCAGGCGCCATCCTCCCGCATCTGACCGGTGAGCATTCGCCAGAGCGTCTCGTACGCGTGAACGAGCGCCGCGATCTCCACCAGCTCGTCACGCCGGTGGGCGCGCTCGGTGTGGCCCGGCCCGAAGTTGACCGCGTCGACGCCGCGAGCGGTGAAGTCGGCGACGTTCGTCCACGCCTGCTTCGGCTCGATCCCACGCGCGCCTGCCTCGACGAGCGCGTCAACCAGCGGGTTCTCGACGATGACCTCTCCAGGCGCTGAATCGCCTGTTATCGCGATCTCTGCTCGATCGCCGACGAGCTCCTCGAGATAGGAGCGAGCGCTCGCGGGCGTGCGGTCAGGCGCATACCGAAAGCTGATGGTGGCGACCGCAAGGTCGGGAATGACGTTGTCCGCGATCCCGGCCTCGAAGCGCGTCACGCTGATCACCTCCTTGAACATGAGCCCGGCGACGGGGGCATCGCGCGGCTCGTGCTCCAGAACGGGGGCGAGACCGTCGATCGCGCGCTCGATGGCATTGTCGGTCTGCCAAGGTCGAGCGGAATGGCCGCTCACGCCTCGAAACGCGAGGCGCGCGCTCATGTGTCCGAGACAACCGGCATGCACCTTCCCGTCGGTCGGCTCGAGCAGGATCGCCAGGGCCGCGCCATGGATCGCGCTCGAGCCGGCGAAGAGGCTCGGAAGCGGATTGTGCTCGGGCGGGAGCTCCTCGCGACCGAAGAGGAGCAGTCCGACGTCATAGGGTCCAG
The DNA here is from genome assembly GCA_013812465.1 of Actinomycetota bacterium. The sequence continues at coordinate 464 of JACCTK010000039.1, read as the reverse complement.
GTCGCTCGACCGCCAGGTCGCGCACGAGCTCGACGGCGACGGCGATGCCGCCCTTCATGTCGCTGGCGCCCAGCCCGTGCACGGCGCCGCTCTCGATGCGTCCTGGGATGTTCGCCTGAGCAGGGACGGTGTCGTAGTGCCCTGCGAGAACGACCAGCGGCGCAGCGGGGCGGCGCTCGGGAAGAAAGAGGAACGCGTCGTCGTGAGCGTACTCTGCGCTGAGCCCCGCCGGCACAAGCCCCAGCACGTGCTCTCGGATCGCGTCTTCGTGGCGGCTCTCGGAGGGAATGTTCACGAGCTCGAGCGTCCGCTCCGCAAGGCGGTCAGCGAGCTTCGTCACGCCCGGAGCGTACCGCGGCATAATCCTCGAGTGACGTCGCGCCAGCCCGACCGCGCACCCGGAGCCGACCCGGAGCGCGGTTTCGTGGTCGGAGTCTTTCCGAAGGGGGTTGACGGCGAGACCG
>JACCTK010000038.1 GCA_013812465.1 Actinomycetota bacterium | reverse complement strand
CGCTGAGAACACCACGATCTCGCTCGCGGTTTGCGCGCAGCGAAGTGCCTTCTGCACGTCACCGTCGATTCGCAGCGAGCTCTCTCGGATGGTGGCCGCCGGCACGACTCCACCACCCCCGGCGATGGTGTCACCTGGATGGGCCACGAGCCCGCCGGGAAGATAGAGCTCAGGAGGCTCCGTCCTCAGTGTTGTCCCGGCGGGCCACACAACAGCCTTACCCGAGAGCAGAACGCAGCCGGAATCCGGATCGATTTCGAGAATGCCGCGGTTGAGTGCGTTCATCTCGGAAGTGCCCTCGTCAGAGCGGGTGAGTAGCCCATTTGACCGGCCGTCCGACCAGGGGCTCTCGCAGCCGGGGAGCAAAAGCACCGATGCAACGAGCCCGAGCGCGATGCACCAGCCACGACGTATCGAACCCCATCGTGCTCGTCCTGGTCGCATGCTGCTCGCGAGTCTCATCTCTACGAGGAGAGGTTCTCGTAGTAGGCGTGGACTACGTGGATCTCCATTTCCTTATGACGCCAGTTCTCGCCGTTGATCGATAGCTCTGCGGCGTCGCGACGATAGTTGAGCACTGGCCCGTCGAGCCTTTCCACGAGCTTCCATTCCGGGTTGAGCTCAGCCTCGAAGAACGCGACGACGTCTCGCGGAGCGACCCCGGCTGGTAGCGCGAGCACGAATCTTGTCCCGTAGCCAACCGGCGGCGTGCTCTCGAACATGCGATACGGCGTCGAGACTTCGTCCACCACCGTCGATCCGGGAAAGCGAGGAACCTGATCGAAGAGGGCGCGATTAGCTTCGACGTACTCATCACGATCGACCCCCGCGCCTCCTGAGCAGGCCATAGCCATCAACAACCCCGCCACCCCGAGCGCTGCGACAGTCACGATCGACAGAGCGTTGCGCGCTGGACCTCGCCATCCCCGCTGGGCTCGACCTGTCGTCAGAAGCATGGCGGGGGAGAGGACGACGTCGGGGCCTTCTTGAATACGTACCGGCGACCGTCGTCGCCCCGGAAGGCAAGCTCGTCGCGGCTGACCAGGGTCAGATATCCGTACAGCAGATTGGCCCCTTCGGGCTGCGGCGGGTCGATCGCCCAGTAGCGCCCGCCGAAGTACGTCCAGCCGACACCGCAGTGCGTGTACAGCGTGGCCGGATACTCGACGCCCAGCCTTGTCGAGGCGCATGGCTCACCACGTTCGTTCGGAGTACACACGCTCGCGCGCTCCGGGTCTTCCCCGGCGCAGCCCGCAGCTACCGCGATCAGGAGCAGGACTGCGATGGTCGATCCGCGCGAGCGACGCAAGATTCAACCTTCGTTGCGATCGCCCATCCCGGCCTCGCGTCTGCGGCGCGTGAGGTACCCGAAGAGACCCGCGCTCAAGAGGACGAGCGACATGCACCCGAGAACGACGAGCGGGACCGGAAATGCCGAGGGTGCGGAAGTGTTGACAGTGGGTGCTACTTCCTGTTTCGGCGGGTACTCGACTGCGCTCGGGGTCTTCGACCTGCTCATCCGCTCATGGGCTCCCTTCTCGCGTGCCGCGTCCTGAAGAGCGCGAGCGATCACCTCCTCGGCGTCTGCGTAGTCACGAAGATCGGGCGGCACGGCATCGATCGCCTCCTCGTAGCAGTGAAGTGCGTAGAGGCCGTCGATCCGACCGTTGTCGTACCAATCGAAGAGCACGTCCTTGGCACAGGGGCTTGCGCCATTCGCCGTCGATACGAACACTACTGCGGCCATGCAAGCGAGTACCGAGACTCGCGCGAAAAGGCGGCGACAGCGTGCGAGGGCCGAGAGCGTCACTCGAACGTATACGTCACGCGAGTCAGGGTTGGTCACAACGCGTGAGCAAGCCGCGGGACGATGAGTCGGCCGCAGCGAGGTCGCAGCCGGCGAGCACGAGTAGCGCCGACGCGATCCATGCAAGCCAGACCCCGGTCGCGACGCGGCACGATCTCGCCTCGCACACGCGGAACAGCCAGCTGAACGCGTTACCGCCCTGGTTCATGGGCAGGCCATTACTCCGTGCCCGATGTCGATCGGCTTCCCGCACGGATAGACGCCGGTGGCGTCGGCGCGGACGGGCAGGCGAGCAAGCTCGCGACCTTCCCGATCGAGCGCGCGTACGAGGTTCAGCCGATGACTTCGTTGGTAGTGGCGTTCCGAGATCTCGTGGAGGATGAAGCCCTCGATCGGGCGAAGCCGCTCTACGACGCCGTCCTCGTAGTGGAGCTCATACGTGGCGACGTCGCTCCTCACCTCGCCCGCGATCAGGACCGGTCGCCCGCCGCCATGGAGGCCGGCACCGAGTGGGTGGGCCTCGACCTGCATCGTCGGGCAGCCGGAGCCACGGTTGAAGACGTAGCAGCGCCCGCCGTCAGTGCTCGGAATGACCCAGAGGGTGACGCGAACTCCGCTCTTCGACAGGAAGTCGATCAGCTTGCGCGCTCGCTCGACGATCGCCTTCCTCGGGAGGAACGCGATCTCGCCGTCGGGGAGGCGCACCAGTCGCTCGACCTCCTGTGGTGGCGTCAACTGGAACGTTTGCCGGGCGAGGATCCTGCCGGCGTCGTCGAGCGCCGTCAGCGCCGTCATGTGACGTCCAGGCCGACGGTGTTCCTTGGGAATCCAGTAGGCATAGAAGCCCGCGTCGATCGGCGGCGTCACCCACGCGACCGGCACCTCTGCCTCCTCGCCGTCGGCGTAGCTCACGACCAGGCGCTCCATCTTGGGCTCGAGCAAGCTGCCGCTGAAGCTCTGCACGATGCCGCCGTCGGTGGGGTCGCCGCTGTGGGTGAGTCCGAGGAGGATCGGCTTGACCTCGTCTCGATAA
>JACCTK010000031.1 GCA_013812465.1 Actinomycetota bacterium | reverse complement strand
GCGCCCGTGTGGAGGAGGCCGAGCGGCTCGTTCGCGACCTCGACGCCGCCGGGCTCCGCGCCGTGAAGATCGAGGACGACGAGCTCGCGCGGTTCCTCGAGGCCCGAGGTGAGCTTGTCCGGCTCGGTCGGGAGCACGCGATCTCCGTCCAGTCATTCGCCATCGCGAAAGAGGCGTTGCTCAGCGAGTGCGCCTCCGCGGCGGAGATCACGCTCGCCCGGTTCAGGGACCTTCTCGACGTGGGGCGGCGCGACGCCCAGCTTCTTCTCGAGCGCTTCGATCAAGACGGGATCACCCGCCGCGTGGGCGACCGTCGCGTGCTCCGCCGGTCGTCCGCTCAGAGCGCCTGACAGCGGAGTCGCACGGAATCTCAGTGAGCCTGTGGACGAAGAGACACACAATTGGCACACCTCACACGTCGGTTGCGGACGTGTCCGGGGTCAGACCCTGGTTACTTACCGCACAATCGAAAGCGGCGTTCCGGGCGGCATCAGCCGGTCGAGCCGGAGAATGTCGGCGTTCTCGAGGCGGATGCACCCGTGTGAGATCCGGCCAGGGATCAGGTTCGGCTGGTTCGTTCCGTGGATCCCCACGAAGCCGCCCGCCGGCCAGTCGGTGAGGGTCGCCGACCGCGCGCTCGTGCCGAACGCGAGCGGGCCGTACATCGGGCTCGAGTATCGGGTCAGTCGGTTCCGGACGTAGAACTCGCCGGCTGGAGTCGGCCAGCGGTTCTGTCCCACGCCGACCCGGGCGCTCCAGATCGGTTTCCCGAGCCGGTACAGGATCGCCTTGAAAGTCGAGAGCTTGACCACGAGGTGCGTCGAGACCTGGTTGTAGCCGCCGAGCGCCGTGCGCGGGATCCAGCCGACGGTGTTGTTGGGCAGAATCGGGAGTCGCGCCTGAATCCATAGCTTCCCGCCGCGCTCGACTCGCCGCAGCGCGAGGACCACGTTCGTGGTGCCCTCTGGCGTCCGCGTCGACAGTCGAGCCACGACCTTTCCGCCGAGGCTCGGAGTCGTCCGCGCGACGACCGGCTGCTCGACACCCATATAGCGCGAGATGCCCTCGAGATCGCTCAGTCGGTGCGGTCCGGGAGCGCCCTGCGACTCGACGAGCGGCGGGCCGGCGGAGACCTCGACCTGTTTGCTGGGAATGGGCGGAAGATCGACCCCGCCGTCATCGAATGCCGGATCGCGCCCGTACGCGAACGCGACGAAGACCAGAAAGAGCGCAAGGGCGGCCGCGAAGCCGCCCCTGCGCCTGCTCTTGGTCGTCAACCGGTGAACGACGGCGTCGAGCCCGTCGCGGTCATGCCCGGGCCCGTGGAGATGAAGCCCGTCGCGCCGACAGCGGCGAGGATCTGCGCCATCGTCTTTGGTCGATCGAAGGCCACCGGCGCCGGAGGAGCGCCGTTGATGTGCCGGATCCACGACGCGTGTCGCGCCTCGACGGTGTGGATCGCGAGCGCAGCCTTCAGCACCGCGTTCGACTGTACAAGCGGCGCCTGGCCCGCGTAGGCCATGACGCCTGTGTCCTCGAGCACCTGCGCGGTGGCCTTGAACTTGGCCTCGCTCTCCGTGGTGCCCTGGAAGTTGAATGACGGCTTCGCAACCGCGCTCGCCCCGAGCATCTGCTGGAGCGCACGCACATGGGTCCGCTCGTGCGCGGCGACGACCTGCGCGAAGCGTCGAACACGGGCGTTGCGAATTGCGCCCATGGCCACGGCCTCGGTGTAGAACTCCGCCTCCAGGTACTCGAGCGTCAGCGCGAAGTTCCCGATGTCGAGGTCGGTCTGCGTTGCCGCCTTACCCGCCTCGGCGAACAGCGCCGAGAGAACCGCGCCTCCCCCGATGATGCCGCCTCCGAGGATCGCTCCCTTGCGGAGGAAACCCGCCCGCGATTCCGGGCTGATGCGGTCGAGCGTCTCTGCAATCGCACCGTCCCTATCGACCTGGGCGAGCGTGAGATGGTCAGACATGTTCGTCCTCTCCTTTCTCGGCCGCTCAGGCCGTGATGAACCCGGTTGCGCCG
>JACCTK010000018.1 GCA_013812465.1 Actinomycetota bacterium | reverse complement strand
CGAGCAGGATGCAGACAGACGCGGAGGCGATCGATGCCTGGTGGCGACGAGAGGATCCGGTGCGGACGCCCCGCAACGACCTGACGCAGCTCTCGTGCGGCGCCCAACTCGACCTCACGGTCTTGCGTTTGCCGCAGACCAGCGCGCAGCTGACCCCTGAGGACAGCCGCTTCGTCACGCTCTTCAACGCGCTCCCCGGCTTGGGTTTCGGGTCGACGTTCACCAAGCATCTCGTCTACTTCGACGGGCCGGTGGCTCAGGCCGACCTGTGCGGCCAGGGCGCCAGCCTCGCGTCCGGCTTCGGGGTGGCCGCGATCTACGTTCAGGCGTGCTCGGGCGCCCCGTCGTCGGTGATCGCCGCGCACGAGCTCCTGCACACGCTCGGGGCGGTGCCGCGTGGCGCTCCACACAGATGCCCGGAGGCGCAGGGCGGCCACACGTGCGACTCGGCGAGCGATCTCATGCACCCGTTCCTCAACGTCTCGCCGCTCGACGCGAAGCTGCTCGATCCCGGGAGAGACGACTACTACGGTCATGCGGCCGCGTTCACCGACTCCCAGGACGCGGCGTGGCTCGTACAGCTCGACCGCCAGCAGCCGTTCACGGTGACCATCTCAGGCCCCGGCGGGGTGACGGCGGACGTGCCCGGACTCGATTGCGCGCAGAGCTGCACCACAACGTGGAACACGTCGACGAGGCTCGGCCTGACCGCGGTTCCGCGCCCTGGCGCGAAGCTCGTCCGCTGGAGCGGCGCGTGCACGGGCGCCTCGACCTGCGTCGTCACGGTCGCTCCGGGCGCGGCGGTCTCCGCGCTCTTCGCGCCGGCGGTGTATCGCCTTTCTGTGGCCGTCTCGGGCCGGGGGGCGGTGCGGAGCTCGCGCGCCGGAATCACCTGCCTTCCGCGCTGCTCGGCGGCGTTCCCGTCGTTCGTCCCAGTTGGGCTCACAGCGACGCCGGCGAAGGGCTGGCGCTTCCGCTCCTGGTCGGGCGCGTGCCGCGGAACGCGGCCGACTTGCACGGTCCCGATGACCGCCGCGACGAGCGCTCGCGCGGTCTTCTCGCGCGCGTAGTTCCAGGCCTGAGCCCCGACGGCGATCAGGTAGCGTCATTCGCGTGGAAGCCAGACACGACGTGCTCGTCGTCGGCGCCGGCTGCGCGGGTATGCGGGCGGCGATCGAGGCCTTCGACGCGGGCGCCGACGTCGCCATGATCTCCAAGATCCATCCCGTTCGGAGCCATTCCGGCGCGGCCGAGGGCGGGATCAACGCCGCGCTCGGAAACGCCTCCGAGGACGACCCCGGGAAGCACGCGTTCGACACCGTCAAGGGCTCCGACTACCTCGGCGACCAGGACGCGATCGAGATCCTCTGCCAGGAGGCGCCGGAGGACGTCTACCAGCTCGAGCACTGGGGAGCGGTCTTCTCGCGCACGGCCGACGGGCGGATCGCGCAGCGTCCCTTCGGCGCGGCGGGGGAGCCGCGCACCGCCTACGCAGCCGACATCACCGGCCACGTGCTCATCCATGTCCTCTACGAGCAAGTGATGAAGCGCGACATCAAGACCTACGAGGAGTTTTTCGCGTGGAAGCTCGTCATCGACGAGGATCGCTGCCAAGGGGTCATCTCCTGGGATCTGCTCGACGGCGGTCTCAAGTCGATCGGCGCGAAGACCGTGATTCTCGCCACTGGTGGCGCGGGCCGCCTCTACACGGGCACGACGAACGCCTACGCGTGCACCGGCGACGGGATGACGATGGCGCTCCGAGCCGGAGTCGCGCTCAAGGACATGGAGATGATGCAGTTCCATCCCACGACGCTCGCGCCGACCGGAGTGCTGATCACGGAAGGGTGCCGCGGTGAGGGCGCGTATCTCCTGAACGCCCAGAGCGAGCGCTTTCTGATCCGCTACGCGCCGAACGCGATGGAGCTCGCCTCGCGCGACGTCATCTCCCGCGCCGAGCAGACGGAGATCGACGAGGGTCGCGGGATCGACGGCAACGTCATGCTGGACCTTCGTCACCTCGGCGCGGAGAGGATCCTCGACCGGCTGCACGGCACACGCGAGCTCTCGATGACCTTCGCGGGTGTGGATCCGATCTTCGAGCCGATCCCGGTTCGTCCGGGCGCCCACTACCACATGGGCGGCGTCGACACCGACGTTTGGGGCCGGACGAGCCTCGAAGGCCTCTATGCGGCCGGCGAGGTGGCCTGCGTCTCGGTCCACGGCGCGAACCGCCTCGGCGGAAACGCACTCATGGAGACGATCACTTACGGCAAGCGCGCAGGCGCCCACGCCGCGGACTGGGCGCTCTCGAACACGACGATCACGGTTCCGCCCTCGGTCGAGCAAGACGCCGCGCGCGAGCTCAAGACGCTGCTCGACCGCTCGGAAGGCGAGCGCCCATGGCAGATCCGCGACGAGCTCGCGGAGACGATGCACGAGAACTTCGGCGTCTTCCGGCGTGAGGAGCAGATGCTCGCGCAAGGCGAGCTCGTGCAGCGACTGCGCGAGCGCTACGAGCGGGTCATCGTCGACGACAAGGGGAACGTCTTCAACACCGACCTCACGCAGGCGCTCGAGCTCGGGTTCCTGCTCGAGCTCGCCGAGTGCATGATCGTCTCCGGACTCGCGCGGAAGGAGAGCCGCGGCGCCCATGCCCGCCCCTACGATTACCCGGACCGAGATGACGAGAGCTACCTGAGGCACACGCTCGTCACCTGGGAGGACGACGCCCCCAAGCTCGACTGGAAGCCGGTGATGATGACCAAGTGGGAGCCCGAGGAGAGGAAATATTAGTGTCGGCTCCGTCCACAGTCGGCACCCACCGGCGGCTGCAAAGCGGCGCCATGCGTCGTCCTCGGTCGCGTCCGTACCTTTTTGGTACGAACACTCCCTGCGTCCTAGCCTGGCTTGCTTTTCGCTCGCCGCTCGGCACCGACTGTGAACGGAGACGACACACT
>JACCTK010000405.1 GCA_013812465.1 Actinomycetota bacterium | reverse complement strand
GGGTCTGGATCGAAGGGGTCGCGGAAGCGGTCGTCGCGTCTCGCACCGAGCGCACGATCCTGCACGACATGGGGCACGAGGGCGGGGACTCGGTCGTCCTCGACCAGGCGCTCGACCTCGCGGAGCGCCTCGCCGCCGCCGCGGAGGAAGGGCGGGTCGACCTGGGTGACCTCGGGCGCCGGGCCCGTCGGCTGCTGGCGGCGACCGCGAGACCCTCGGAGGCCGAACAGCTCTTCTGAGGTTGGCGCTTCCCACCGCCCTCAGCAGCACGTTTTTCGCTCGAGACGTGCATGCGGTCGCCCGCGGTCTGATCGGAGCGGTGTTTCTGGTGGACGGGGTCGGCGGCATCGTCGTCGAGACCGAGGCGTACGCGCCGGACGATCCAGCGAGCCATTCCTACCGGGGTCGGTCGAGACGAAACGCGACGATGTTCGGGCCGCCGGGGCGCCTCTATGTCTACCGCTCGTACGGGATCCACTGGTGCACCAACGTCGTTTGCGGCGAGGACGAGGTCGGCGCCGCGGTGCTGCTCCGCGCGCTCGAGCCGATCCACGGCATCGCCCGCATGCAAGCCCGCCGCGGGCTCGACGACAGCACGCTCCTCTGCTCGGGCCCTGGCCGCCTCTGCCAAGCGCTCGGCATCGGCGGCGAGCATGACGGGCTGCCGCTCGAGCGCCCGACCTTCGAGCTTCATTCCCCGGGGCATGCGCCGGAGATCATGCGCGGCCCGCGGGTCGGAATCACGCGCGCGCGCGAGCGCCCATGGCGCTACACGCTCAGGAATTCGCCCTTCGTGAGCCGTCCCCGACCACGAGCCTGATCTTCAGGCCCGGAGTGGCGGCGACGCCGGCCTCCCGGCTCTGCCTGAAGATGACCCCCCTCGGACCTGACCCGGACACGACCTGGGCCCTAAGCCGAAGGCGTCGAACCTCGCGGGTTGCGCCTGCGAGACTCGACCCGACGAAGTTCGGCACGAGCCCGTGGCGGGCCACCGTCACCTTGAGCCGCACCGAGGCGCCCGCCGAAAGACCGCCCGTCCGCGGATCCTGGCCGACGACGAGACCTGGTCGGCGGCCCGGTCTCGCCGGCACGTAGAGCGCTGTCGACTCGAGCGGCTGCGCAGCCAACAGGGCGACCGCCACCGGCTCCGTCATCCCGACAACTCGGGGAATCTGAACCTCGTTCGCCTTGCAGTCTGCGGTCTTGTCGGGAGTTCGTCCGGAGAAGTAGACGAGCCGCCTCGCACCCCGGCAGAGGCCGTTGTCGACCTGCCATTCCCCTTCCCGCCTCACGACCCAAGCTGCCGTCCCTCCCAGGTAGGGCGGATACTCGAAGGCGAGGTTCTCGTCCGGTTCGTCCAGGCTCGACATGAAGGCCTTCCAGATCTGTGCCGGCAGGGTGCCGCCGGTGACCGGCTCGCCGCCGAACTCGGTTCGCATCGGCCGCAGTCTGTCCGGATATCCGACCCAGACTGCGACCGCCAGAGCGGGCGTGTAGCCGACGAACCACGCGTCGGCGTAATTGTCGGTCGTTCCCGTCTTGCCCGCGACGCTCAGTCCGGGGATCTGGGCGCGGGCGCCCGTGCCGGAGCTCACGACGTCCTGGAGGATGTCGGTGAGCACGGCAGCTTCGTCTGCTTCGAAAACCTGGGTCGGAACCGGCGCGTTGTCCTCGACTCGCCCCGCCCGAATCCGATCGACGCTCTCGATGACGCGAGGGGTGTCACCGAAGATCGCGCCATCGACCCGCCTCCCCCCGTTCGCGATGGTCGCGTACGCGCGCGCCATCTCGAGCGGATTCACGGCGCCGGAGCCGAGCCCGATCGAGAAATACGAGTCGAGCGGGCTCTTGATGCCGAGGGCGTGCGCCGTCTTCACGATCTGCTTCGGCCCGACGATGTCGGTGAGCTGCGCGTACACCGTGTTGTCCGAGGACACCATCGCGCGGCTCAGGCTCACACCGCCGAGATACGTGTGGTCGTAGTTCGTCACCTTCCAGATCCGGTCGCCCGCGTCGATCGAGACCGGCCGGGACTCGAGAGCGGTCGCCGGCGAGATCCCTTCGCGCATCGCCGTCGCGAGTACGATCGGCTTGAACGCCGAGCCGGGCTGCCGCTCGGCCTGGGCGGCGAGGTTGAACTGGCTTTCCCGGAAGTTCCGGCCGCCGAACATCGCTCGTACGGCCCCGGTCGCCGGCTCGACTGCGACGAGCGCGGCCGCCGGGCCGTCCGGATCGCGCAGGATCTTCTCGATCGCGGCCCGGGCGCGCTTCTGCAGCTCGAGGTCGATGGTCGTCGTGACATGGCGTCCGCCGCCGAAGACGTTCCCTGCGCCGTACTTCTCCACCAGCTGATCCTTGACGTAGTTCACGAAGTATTGAGCTGGGCCTCGCGTGTCGGGTAGCCGGATGCTCTCGGAAACGGGCAAAGGGGCTTCGCCCGCGCGCCGGTGCTCGGCGCGGGTGATCTTTCCCTGCTCGAGCATGAGACCCAGGACGTGCCGCCGTCGCTCCTTTGCGCTGCGCGGGCGGGTGACGGGGTCGTACCGCGCGGGATCGGCGGGGATTCCCGCGAGCAACGCGGCCTCGTGCAGCTCGAGCTGGGTTGCGCCTTTCCCGAAGTACGCTCGCGAGGCCTGCTGGATCCCGTAGGCGCCGTTTCCGAAATAGATGGTGTTCAGGTACGCGGTGAGAATGCGGTCCTTGCTCCACTGCTGCTCGAGCTGCCAGGCGAGGGCGGCCTCCCGCACCTTGCGCGCGAGCGTCCGCTCGTTGCGGATGTAGGCGTTCTTGACGAACTGCTGGGTGATGGTGGATCCGCCTTCGACGATCGCCTGCCGGCGAACGTCGGCCCAGAGCGCTCGCGCGACGCCGCGAACGTCGATGCCCTTGTGGTCGAAGAAGCGCTGATCCTCGACCGAGACGATCGCCTGCCGCATGATCGGCGCGATCTCCTCGGTGGAGACCAGGACGCGGCTCTCCTCGCCTCGCAGCACGGCGAGCACCCGCCGGCCGTTCGAGGCGTAGACGACGGTGTCCACATCCGAGCGCTGCATTGCCGGATCGAGAGAGGGGATCTCGCTCGCCACCGCATGCACGAGCCCGAACATGAACGCGAGCATCGAGAGCGCGGTCAGGACGCCGAGGAGCGCCGCAAGTCGGCGCTTGCGAAGTCGGCGCCGCCGACGCGGCGGCCTTCTTTCCTTCCGAGCCCGCAAGAACGCCAGTCTAGAGGCTTGATGTGAAATTGACGCGCCGCCGGGGGCGGTCACGACCAAGCCGGGCGACGCACTCACTCGTCGTCAATGGCTGGTAAGCCTGGACGACGAGGGAGGGGTCGCGATCCGGCGCCGTGTCGTGGCCGTCATCCGGCCCGCCGTGAATTTCACATCAAGCCTCTGGATGCTCGATCGGGAGTTCCCGATCGCTGATTGATCGCCGGCGTCGGGCGCCGCGCTCAGACGGGCGCCGACTCGACGATCGGATCGTTGGCGGAGACTTCGACCCCTCCTGCGTCCTCGATCGTCACGGCCACGACGTCACCGGCGTCGACGGCCCCGTCGAGGCCGACCCAGTCGAGCCCGTCTCGCCCGCTGAATAGACCGGCGGGAGAGGCGTTCTCGCCTTCGAAGATCCACAGCTCGTAGGTCTTCCCTTCCGGCGCGGGGCCGAGCCCGTCCAAGACGAGCACGGCGCGACCGCCGTCCTCCACCACGAGCCGGCCGTCGCCCGTCTCGAGCGCGATGGTTCGTGCGTTCGGGTCGGCAAGGACCGCCGCCGCCTGTCGTTCTCGCTCGAGCGCGAGACGCGCGTCGTCGAGATCGCCCGAGAGCTGCGTGGCCCAGAGACCCACCGCCAGCGCGACGACCGCCGCGATTGCCGCCGCGGCCCCCAGCACGGGAGCCAATCGTCGCCGGCGCGGCTCCAGAGGAACGACCACCTGCCGCTCAACGCGAGCCGCAGTGAGAATACGGCCTCGAAGATCCAGACTCGGCGCGGGGCCGGAAGTGGCGATCGCGAGCGCCTCCGTCGTCTCCCAGAAGGACGTCAGCTCCGCGCGGCACCGCTCGCACTCCTCGAGGTGGGCCTCGTACGCCCAGCGCTCGTCGGCATCGAGCACGTCGAGGGCGAAGCCGGCGGTCAGCTCGTGAATTCCGGTTTCCATGACCCTTCCTGCGTCGACTCGTCGAGGATCTCTCGGAGTCGCCCGAGCCCCGAGAACATCCGACTCTTGATCGTCCCGAGCGGAACGCCGAGCCGCTGTGCGAGCTCGGACTGGGAGAAGCCGCCGTAATACGCGAGCTCGAGCGCTTCCCGCTGCACATCCGGAAGCTGCTTGAGCGCCAACTGGACACGCTCTCGCTCGAAGCGAAGCCAGGCCGCCTCGTCCGTGGCCTCCGACTCCTGACCGCTGCCGGTCGGCAACTCCTCGCCCAGGGGCTCGGTGCGGCGTCTCTCCTCACGCCGAACTAGGTCGACCGCGCGACGATGGACGAGTGTGAGTATCCAGGTGCTTGCTTTCGCCCGCTCCGCGCGGAACGACGCGGCGCTGCGCCACACGGCGAGAAAGCCCTCTTGCACCGCATCCTCCGCAAGCCGCTCGTCGCGGAGCACGCGAACCGCGAGCCCGTACGCGATTCGGCCGACGCGGTCGTAGAGCTCCGAGAGCGCATCCTCGTCGCCGCGAGCGACCTGCGCGACCAGGGCCTCGTCTGAAAGGTGAGCGTGGTGCTTGCGCATGGACCAGCTGGGCTGGACGGCGTACGCTAGCACCGGGGCCGAGGAAAGCGCTTCCACGAAACATTCTTCGCGTACGACGAGGTTTTGGTTCGACGCAGACGTGGGATGAGACGGGCGCGTTAATCGGAGAATCAAGCGGCCTGAACCGCGTCGTCATGGTCCGAACCAACCGTCGAAGTCGTGCGAACAACGTTCGTGAGGCGCCGCATCGTTCTTGCTTTCGCCCTTGCGCTTGCGATCTTGGGGCTGCTCGTCGTACCTGCGGTCGCGACCGCGCATCCCCTCGGGAATTTCACCACGAATCAGTACGTCGAGGTCATCGCCTCCGGAGATCGCCTGTACGTGGTCGCAGTGCTCGATCTGGCGGAGATCCCGACCTTTCAGGCGAAGGCAGAGCGGGACCGTCTTGGACGCGCGCCGTACGCGAGCTCCCTCGCCGCGACGCTGCGGCGCGGCCTCGAGCTTCGTGTCGACGGCGCCCCGCGCCGGCTGACCGAGATTCGGCATCGCCTCGCCTTTCCGCCCGGAGTCGCTTCGTTGCGAACGACTCGGCTCGAGGTCGTGCTCGACGGCGGGACCTCGGGCTCCGATGCCACCGCCACCGTCGAGATCTCGAACAGCGCGTTCGCGTCCCGGATCGGCTGGAAGGAGCTCGTCGTCCGTGCCGAGCGCGGGGCGGAGCTCGCGTCTTCCACGGTGCCCACCGCCAGCGTCAGCGACCGTCTACGTGCGTATCCGAAGAGCTTGCTGAAAAGCCCGCTCAACCTCACCTCCGCATCCGTACGGGTGGAAGGCGGCGACACGACAGGTGTCGAGCCGCGGCTCTCATCCGAGCCGATCAGTGCGCCGATGCGCGACGCGGGGGCCGGCACAGGAGGCTTCGCCTCACTGATCGAGCGCGACGACCTCAGCATCGGTTTCGTGCTCGTCGCTCTCGTGCTCGCGCTCTTCTGGGGTGCTGCGCACGCGCTGACGCCCGGGCACGGCAAGGCGATCGTGGCGGCGTACCTCATGGGCACGAAGGGTCGCCCGCGCGATGCGCTCGCGCTCGGAGGGATCGTCACCGTGACACACACGATCGGTGTCTTTGCGCTCGGGATCGCGACGCTCGCGCTCTCCGAGTTCATCGTCCCCGAGGACCTCTACCCGTGGATGAATCTCATCTCCGCGATCCTCGTGGTCTCCGTCGGAGTGGTCGTCGTGCGTCAGCGCGTGCTCGCGGCGCGGGGACGCGATTCGGGGCATCACCACCATCACCACGGGTCGGACGACCATCACCACCACGGACACGGCCATCACGGACACAGTCACGCCGACATGACCCCCGAGGAGCACGCGCGCGCGCATCTGCCGGCTCCGGGGAGCGGAAAGCGAGGACTCATCGCAGTCGGTATCTCGGGCGGGCTCCTGCCCTGCCCGACGGCACTCGTCGTCCTCCTCGCAGCAATCTCCCTGCATCGAGTCGCTTTCGGGCTCGTCCTCATTGTCGCGTTCAGCATCGGCCTCGCCTCGGTCATCTCCGCCATCGGCCTCATCGCGATCGGCGCCCGCAGCACCTTCAAGCGGGTCAGCTTCGAGGGCCGGATCGTGCGCGCGCTCCCGGCGGTGAGCG
>JACCTK010000292.1 GCA_013812465.1 Actinomycetota bacterium | reverse complement strand
GTTCCTCGTCCATTCCGAGCGCGGTGTGGATGTTGCCCTCGAGCGCCTGTCGCAGCGTTGCCGGTAGATCGTCCGGGTTGACCGTCTTGACGATGTAGGCCGAGGCGCCGCGCTTGAGCGCGGCCTCCACGAGGTCGGCGCTCGTGGACGCGGAGAGCATCACCACCTTTATCTCCGGGTGGCGGCGCTTGATCTCGTCGAGACAGGCCAGGCCGTCCATGTGCGGCATGCGAACGTCGAGCAGGACGAGGTCGGGTTTCTCCCGGCCTACGAGCGGGAGAACCTGCGTGCCGGACTGGGTCTCGCCGACGATCTCGAAGTCCCCGTCCGATTCGAGCGCGCGCTTGATCCCGTCGAGGACGAGCCGATGGTCGTCGGCGATCACGACCCGCATGAAAGGCAGTGTCGCACAGGCTCGCGACGAGCCTCCCGACAGCGCCTGAGAGGAAAGTGACCGTCACCTGGGGCGAAAGGCGCCACGCCGTGGTCATGGCTCCTCGGGAAGAACGTCTCGCACGGCTGCGTGGGCTGCACCACGACGACGTTCGCTGGCTGCGCTCACGCATGCCGGCCGGCACGCCGATCAAGACCAGCGCGTACACCTTGGTATCGACGATCCGGCCTAGCAGATAGACAGACATATTGATGCGTCAGTGATATGCTTCGATGCATGCGAACGACGATCCGCCTTGACGATGAGCTTCTTCGTGATGCAAAAGCGCACGCCGCACGAACCGGTCGGACGCTGACGGCGGTAATCGAGGATGCATTGAGAGCGTCATTTCAACGGGCCCAGCTCGTCTCGCATGAGGATGCGTCACCGCCGGTGTTCCGGCCGCATCGTCGCCGCGGACTCCAACCTGGCGTTGATCTCTCCGACTCGAGCACCCTCCTGGATCTCATGGAGGACGTCGGCGCTGATCCTGCCTGACGTCAACGTTCTCGTTTACGCATCGCGAGATGACGCTCCTCGTCACCACGAGTACCGCAGCTGGCTCGAGTCCGTTGTCCGTTCGCCTCTGCCCTTCGGTCTTTCAGAGCTCGTCCTGAGCGGTGTGGTGCGCATTGTCACGCATCCCCGGATCTTCGCGACGCCGACGCCGCTCGAAGAGGCGCTGTCGTTCGTCACCACTCTACGACGCCATCCGAACGCAGTTGCGATCGCGCCAGGTGTCCGGCACTTCGACCTCTTCCGCCAACTCTGCATCGCGGCGAGAACGTCGGGCAACCTGGTCGCGGACGCATATCTCGCCGCGCTTGCGATCGAGTCGGGTAGCGAGTGGATCACCGACGACCGCGACTTCGCTCGCTTTTCCGGACTCCGCTGGCGCCATCCGCTCGATGACTGAAGTCCTTGATGATGGAAGGACGCCGCCAGGCCCCCGGGGCGCGTGCGATGTCGGTTACGAGGACGCGACGAACGCGTACGGCAGCGGGCTCTGTGCCGAGGGCTGAGAGGCGTACGTGCCACCTGCAGCGGGAGCCTCAGCCAGCGACTGCAGCTTGTGGCCGTTGTCGAGGAAGCGATGCCCGGAGACGAACGGCCGCCATGAGCCGCCGCCGCCGTAGGAGACCGAGACCCGCTCGAAGCGGAACGCGAACCGGTTGCAGCCGGCCTCGCCGCCAGTGAAGCTCTCCGCGGTCGCGATCGGCGCCCAGCGGCCCGACGATCCGCGGATGTGCATCGGCTTCGTCACAGCCCGGCCGTCGACCCAGACGCGCCAGGAGCCGGGCCGCGTCGACGTCTCGAGCACGGCCACGCGTCGGCTGACGCCGGTTCGCAGTTCCTCGTCGAGCAGAATGAGCTGGGGCTGGCGCCCGTCGCGAACGACCTCGGCGTAGAGGTAGGGCGCCGTTCCCTCGACCGAGGCGATGCCAACCTGGAGCCATGCGTCCTCGCCGTTCGCCCCTTGGGCCGGACCACCGACGCCGACCCAACCCGCCACATGCCCCGCGGCGACGTTCATGGCGCGAGTCGGCGTGATTGTCGCGCGGACACCGTGCGCAGCGACGCTCGCCTGGTGCCCCGCGTACGTGTAGCCGTTTCCATCCGCATCCGACACGCAAGCGCTGGTGGCGCTCGCCGTCGCAGAGCTCGACTCGCCGAGGTACGCGGCGACGCCGAACGCGCACGTGAGAACCGCAAGGAGTGGAGCCAGCCGCATAGGGTTTTCGTCGGATTTCGGCCAAGAGCGAGCCATCCCCCGTACGCGCGATCGGACGTTCCCCCCGAATGGGGGTAGCTCGCCTCCGCCTACAATGCGACGGATGGCGAAGACCGAGGATCGCGAGACCTCCGGCTCGGTTCCGGACTGGCGCGAGGCCGTCTACGAGCGCGCTCCCGAGCGTGCAGACGAGCTCTTCTCCACGATCTCCGGCATCGAGCCCGAGCCGCTGTACGCGCCGGACAACGCCGAGATCGACTACGAGCGGGACCTCGGCTACCCGGGCGAGTATCCGTTCACGCGTGGGGTGTACCCGTCCATGTACCGCGGCCGCCTCTGGACGATGCGCCAGTTCGCCGGCTTCGGCACCGCGGAGGAGACGAACGCGCGCTTCCGCTACCTGCGCGATCACGGCCAGACCGGCCTCTCGACGGCGTTCGACATGCCGACGCTGATGGGCTACGACTCGGATCACGCCCGCTCGCTCGGCGAGGTCGGGCGCGAGGGCGTCGCGGTCGACTCGCTCGCGGATGTCGAGACGCTCTTCGGCGGCATCTCGCTGGGGGAAGTATCGACGTCGATGACGATCAACTCGCCTGCTGCGATCTTGCTCGCTTACTACGTTTGCGTCGGCGAGCAGCAAGGAGTTCCCCGCGATCGTCTACGCGGCACCGCGCAGACCGACATCCTCAAGGAGTACATCGCCCAGAAGGAGTGGATCTTCCCGCCCGAGCCGTCCATGCGGCTCGTCGTGGACATGATCGAGTTCTGCGCGCAGGAGATGCCGCTCTTCCACCCGATCTCGATCTCCGGCTACCACATACGCGAGGCGGGCTCCACCGCGGCGCAGGAGCTCGCGTTCACGCTGGCCGACGGCTTCGCCTACGTCGAGGCGGCAGTCGAGCGGGGCCTGGACGTCGACGACTTCGCGCCGCGGCTGTCGTTCTTCTTCAACGCGCACCTCGACTTCTTCGAGGAGATCGCGAAGTACCGCGCGGCGCGGCGGATCTGGGCGCGCGAGATGCGGGAGCGGTTCGGAGCGCGCTCCGAGCGCTCGTTGCTGATGCGCTTCCATACGCAGACCGCGGGGGTGTCACTGACCGCGCAGCAGCCGGAGGTCAACATCGTGCGGACGGCGCTCGAGGGACTGGCCGCCGTCCTCGGCGGGACTCAGAGCCTGCACACGAACTCCTTCGACGAGGCGCTCGCTATGCCCACGGAGGACGCCGCGCGACTCGCGCTGAGGACACAGCAAGTCATCGCCCACGAGTCGGGCGTCGTCAACACGATCGATCCGCTCGGCGGCTCCTACTACGTGGAAGAGCTGACGTCGATGCTCGAAGCGCAGGCCTACGAGTACTTCGACCAGATCGACAAGCTCGG
>JACCTK010000336.1 GCA_013812465.1 Actinomycetota bacterium | reverse complement strand
TCGGCCACGTTCAAGATCTCGATTTCGCGGCATGGGAGGCCAGCGGCGACACGGAGCCTGGGGGACTCATGATCGGCGTGTGCCCAGGCTGTGTAACTCGAGAGGAAGAGGCCGAGCTCGTAGACGATTGGGATTTCGACAAGTGACGGTAGAAAGATCCTCGACGCGCTGCACGCCGGCTGTTTCGCCGAAAGGGTTCGTTTAGGCCGCACGTGCTCGCACGGTGCCCCCCTCCGTGCCCCCCCGTAGTTGAAAACGTACCGATTTGCAGGGGTGTTCGAATCCCGTATGGGCCTTACAGGGGCGCGTGGCTATGCGGATTTAGCTTGGCTACGCGGGTCAGGTATGTCACAAAGGTCGCCGTGCTCTTGCACGAGCACGCCGCGGAGCTCGGCAACCGTCTCGGGCGGATCGTCGAGCACTCGGAGGATCCCCTCCCTGTCGGGAATTGTGAGCGCGAGAACCTTCGTCTCCATCGCGATCGCGTGCTCGAGCTTGTGGGCGACGTCCTCGAACCCGCCGACCCAGAGCGCGTCGACGAGCTCGCGCACGTCGTCGTCGCGGATCGGGACGCCGACGAGCTGCATCCCGACCGACGACTACTTCACGAAGTTGTCGATGGGGAAGAGCGTGGGCTCGCCGGGAAATCCGACCTCTTGAAGGAGTGGCCCGATGGTGGCGCCAAAGCGTTCGAAGGCTTCTTCCGACTCCCAGACATCGATTACGCGCCATCCACCATCAGTCGGACCCGCAACGTGCGACAGAATCCCCTCGGCCGGCCAGGCTTCCAGGGAATCGAGACCCTGACCGTCGGTGAGTCTTCTGCCGACCTCCTCGTATTGCTCGCGCGTGCCACCGGGACTCTCGTGGATCATCAAGACGGGCAAAGCTCTACCTCCCTTGGTCGGCTTCCAGTGTCCGCCGATTCTAAGTCAGTTTGGCGCTTGGTGTGAGCCAGCGCCCCTCACCGGCCGATCGTCTCGCGAACCCTGACGCCGTCCTGATGCGGACTGACCTGCGTACGCTCGGCTACGAGCGACGCGCCGTCGACGCGATCTTCCGTGCCTGCCCGGTTGAGTTCTGGGAGGGGTATTCGCGGCCGATGTTCTGCGTCGCCGACTTCCTCGAATGGCGGGAGCGCTCGACGTACCGCGGTGATCGGGTGCGACCCGTCGAAGAAGGCATCCGCTGAGTGGAGAAGGCAAATGGGCCGGGCCGGCCTTTGGCGTCCCCGATTCCCCTCCCCCTGGGGACGATGGTTTGTCGGCCCGGCACCTTGCCCAGGCTGCGAGGCCGTGGGTTTCAACTGGGGACTGGGGGCCGTCAGCCGCCGCATGGCCGCGTCGCCCCAGCTCCCAGATACCCCCCTTCCCCAAGAGAGTTGATGCGCGGCCGACAAGAAACTTGCGCTTACGGCAACCGACTGTGAGCTCTTGCCTCGGTCCGGTCCGAGGAGTATCGTCCCGCACGTGTGGATTGGCCCCACGCACCTTCCGAGCGTTCCGACAGAATGCGAGCCGCCTCCGGGCGGCGGGCCAATCGTCGCTCGGAGGCGTTCGCGCTGAGAGGAGGCCGTCCATGACGACGGCAATCAAGCACCCGAGCCAGAACGGCCCGTATCACCACGGTAGCGTCGCTCGAAGATTTCGTCCTGCGGCTCGGCTTCGACGACGGACCGCGCGCGATTTCGACTTGGAGGATGAGCTCTGGGAACCGATGTTCGAGCCACTGCGGCAGGATCCGGGCTCTTCCGACAAATGCACGTTGACAGGGAGCTACGATCGTCTGGCCGAACGGGGCCGACATGGATCCCGATGTCCTCCATGGCGACCATCAGCCGGCGTATCAGGGCTGAAACTCCGTCCGTCGGCACGGGACAGACAGGGCAAATCCGCGCCATCTTCCTGCCCGTATCGCGTCGTCCGAACTCGCGGCGTGCATACCCGATTGATACCGCGAGCGCAGAAACCTGCGATTAGCGGGGGCGTTCGAACGCCGTATGGGCCGTCGGAAGATCGGAGAGCTGTCGGAAGTCGGTTGCTGCCAGCGCGACGACTCCCTCGTTCGAGGCTGACTGGGCGAATGGGGCTGCCGCGCTCGCTGTGAAGGGGCGACCGCGAAGGAAGACGCGCGCCTCATAGGTCTCGTGCGCGACGCACCTGCCTCCGCCCATGACGATCGTCTTGCACCCGGGTTCGTTACACGTCATTAACATCGTCCGCCGGGTACCCAATCACATCGCGGGCGAAACTGCTAGATCGGGAAGCGTGCTACGGCTGAACGATCAGCACGATGACGCCCGTCGCCTTGACCCCGAGCGAGTCGGTGACCCGAACTCGGACCTTCCATGTGCCGGCCTTGGTAGGCGAGCCGACGAAGATGCCCGCCAGGCGATCGAAGAAGACGCCGCGCGGCAGAGGGCCTCGCAAGACCTTCGTCGTCTTCGCTCCGACGCCCCCGAAAGTGGCAACCTTTCGGCTCAGGAAACGTCCGACCTTTCCGGGCTTCAAGACCGACCTTACGATCGCCAGCCGCTCCGCCACGACGATTCTCGCGGTGTAGAGGGCGCGGCGACTCTCCGCATCGGTGACGGAGACGGTGACGCGGAAGGTTCCTGCCTCCTCCGGCTTGCCAGTGATGGCGCCGTCGTCGCCGAGCTCGAGACCGGACGGGAGCTCGCCGTCGAGAGACCAGGTGTAGGCGCCGAAGCCACCGCTCGCGAGCAGCGCTCCGTCGAATACCACTCCGACCTCGGTCGTGACCCGGCGCGTCTCCAAGACCCCGGCGCCGGTGACGGTCAGCCGATCCCGAACCTCGAGCGTCAGTGACTTCGTGTCGCTCCGGCCGTCGCCGATCTGCGCGCGGACGGTGAACGAGTACGAGCCGGTCGTGCCGGGCATGCCTGAGATCACCCCGTCGGCAGCGCCGAGCCTGAGCCCCGTCGGCAGCGACCCCGCGACGATCGACCAGGTCTTCGCGTCCGGGAGGTTGGCGGTCATGGCCGCCATGTACGGCGTTCTGACTGTGCCAGGAGCGATTGACTCGGGGCCGATTATCAGCCTCGGCAGACTCGGCGGAGGCGGCGGAGGCGGCGGAGGCAGAGTGCCGGGCCTGATCGTGATCGAGATTCGCTCTTCTGAGTTGTCCGCGCTCCTGCAGCCTTCGTGGTCGGGAAGCTTCAGCTCCAACCAGAACGAGAACGATCCCGCCTGGATTGGTGTCCCAGACAGCGTCCCGTTCGTCGCGAGCGAGAGGCCGGGGGGAACCGTGCCGTTGTTCGCGTACCACATGTCGTCGCCCGGTCGACAGATGGGCTCCTCGTCTCCATGAAACCGAATGGAGTACGCCACGCCAACGGTTCCGTCAGGGCAGACGAGGTCGGCGGCGCCTTTCGGACAGGGATCCTGGTCAGAGATGCTTCCGGCGCTCGCACCCGGAACGACGACGACCGCCGCCGCGAGGGCGAGGACGAGCATGAAAAGGAGGCGCCGAGGACTCACGCGGATTGTCACGCTAGCAGACCTGTCCGACGCCGCCAGCGCTTGTTAGGACACTGTCAAGAGGACGAGCTCCGCCACGCAGACCGGCTTTGCGACGCCTTCGCACTCGATGCTCGCCTCGATCGTCGCGCGCTCCCCGCCCGAGGCAGCTTCGACCGATAGAACGCGAAAGTGGCCCCGCACGCGCCCTCCCGAAGGCACCGCAGCCGGAAAGCGCACCCGGTTGACGCCGTAGTTGACGACCATCCCACTGGAACGCGGCAGCACCTCGGAGAGCATCGGAACACACAGCGAGAGGGTGAGAAACCCGTGGGCGATGGTGGTTCCGAACGGACCTCGAGCGGCACGCTCGGCGTCGACGTGGATCCATTGCGAGTCGTCAGTCGCGACTGCGAAGCGCTCGATTCGCTCCTGCGTTACGTCGAGCCAGCTCGTCGGCCCGAGCTCGACGCGAACGATGTCCCCGAGCGCGCTCACGGTGCCAGCTTGCCCGCGCGACGAATGCGACCAAGTGACTCCTCCTTTCCGAGGAGCTCGATGCTCTCGTACAGGCCGGGTGAGACTCGAGAGCCCGTCACAGCCGCGCGGATGGGAAGGTAAACAGTCCGCGGCTTCTCGCCCAGCTCGTCGCAGAGGTGCTTCAACGACGTCTCGATCGACTCGACGGTCCAGGGCTCGGTTCGGCTCATCGCTTCCGCGGCTGCGGTGAGGACCCGCTCGTCGAGGAGGCTCGGGTCCGGCTCGACGTCGTGGAAGAGAAACCCCGCGAAGCTTGCGAACTCGCCGAGGCGTCCGATCTTCTCCTGCACGAGCGGTGCGGCTGCGCGGATGCGCTCGTCGGGCCAATCGCTGCCTTGCTCCCGGAGGTAGGAGACGAGCCGATCGGCGTACTCGTCCGGTGGGAGCTCGCGGAGATAGACCCCGTTCATCCAGTCGAGCTTCGCGTAGTCGAACGTCGCCGGGTTCGAGCCAACGCGCTCGAGCGAGAAGCGCTCGACGAGCTCGTCGCGGCTCATGAGCGTGGTCTCCCCATCGGGCGCCCAGCCCAGGAGGGCGAGGAAGTTCATCAGCGCCTCGGGCACATATCCCGCCAAGCGGAACTCGTCCACAGAGATCGCGCCGTGGCGCTTCGAGAGCTTACGCCCGTCCTCACCGAACACGCTCGGAACGTGAGCGTAGATGGGCGGCTCGGCACCGAGCGCGCGCAGCACGTGCAGCTGCTTGGGCGTGTTCGAGACGTGGTCGTCGCCGCGAATGACGTGCGTGATCTCGTCGAGCCAATCGTCGAGCGGCGAGGCGAAGTTGTAGGTCGGGCGGCCGTCCGAGCGAACGAGCACGAGGTCCTCGAGCTGCTCGTTGGGGAACTCGATGCGGCCCTTGATGGCGTCGTCCCAGCCCGTCGTGCCGTCGTCCGGCATGCGGATGCGGATCGCGCCCTCGTCCTCGTACGCTGTTCCCTCAGCCACGAGCCTCTGCGCCTCCTCCTGCGCACGCTCGAGGCGATCGAGTTGGAACGTCGTCTCGGCGTCCCAATCGATCCCGAGCCAGCCGAGCGAGCGCTCGATGTGCGCAACCGACTCGGCGACCTCGCGGCTGGTGTCGGTGTTCTCGATCCGGAGCAGGCACTCTCCCCCGCCCCCGCGCGCAAAGAGCCAGTTGAAGAGGAATGTGCGCACTCCTCCAATGTGGAGAAAGCCGGTCGGAGAAGGCGCCATGCGAACGCGAACGGACACGCGCGTAGCGTATCGGCGTGCTTTTCGGCGCCCATGTCTCTGCGGCAGGCGGTATCTCGAAGGCGATCGACCGGATCGAGGAGATCGGCGGCAACGCGGTGCAGGTCTTCACGCAGAGCCCGCGCATGTGGAAGCCCACCGCGCATTCGGAAGAAGAGCTCGAGCGCTTTCGTGTGCGGCGGCGGGAAGCGCGGGTGCGACACGTCTCGTGCCACGCGCTCTACCTCGTGAACCTCGCTAGCCGCGACAAGGAGATCCGCTCGAAGTCCTTCGATGCGCTTCAGGCGACGATGGAGACGGCGAGGGCGATCGAAGCTGACGCAGTGGTCTTCCACGTCGGCTCGCATCTCGGCTACGGCTTCGACGAGGCGGTGAGAGTGGTGGCGCCAGCCCTGCGAAAACTTCTGGAGCTGACGACCGACGAGCTCTGGCTATGCCTCGAGAACGCCGCGGGCGCGGGCGGCACGATCGGCCGCTCCGTCTCCGAGCTCGCGGTTCTCTGCGAGGCGCTGGACGGCCACCCGAGACTCGGCGTCTGCCTCGACTCCTGCCACTGGTGGGCTTCCGGAGTCGATGTCACCGATGCGAGGACGCTCGCTGGAGCCCTTGCCGACCTGGACTCCCGTCTCGGGCTCGAGCGTCTTCGCGTCCTCCATGTGAACGACTCGAAGACTCCGCTCGGCTCGAACCGCGACCGTCACGAGGTCGTCGCTCGAGGCCTCCTCGGAAACGGGCTCGCGACCTTCCTCGGCCACGCGGCCTTCCGCGAGCTTCCGGCCGTGCTCGAGACGTGGCCCGAGGACGGCCTCAGCTCTGCGGACATGGATCTCCTCCGCAAGCTGCACCGCCGCGGGCGTCGCAGGAAGTTTTCGTAGGGGCGAGCCGCGCCCCTACCCGTTGATGCGGGCGAAGATGCGGAAGCTCGCGCGCTCGCGGGGGAGCTCGTAGAACTCCGGGTTCCGGCAGCCGAGATCGTCCTCGCGGCCGCCGTAGGTGGAGATCACCTCCGTCTCGCACATGGGCAGCGGCGCCCGGCGGGCGCGCACCGCCCCGAAGCCGCCGCGCTCGGACTCCGCAGCTTCGAGGAGCGAGAGGTCGATCTCCACGTCGAACACCTTCTGGAGGCAGCCCATGTACGTGCGTCCCCACGCCTCGTACGCGTAGACGAACGGGCACGCCATGCGCAGGCAGGCGCCGGGGTAGACGACCTTCTCGCAGTGGACGTCGCAGTGGCGGCATTCGACCTCGTCCTGGGCTCGGAGAGGAAGTCCGATCTCCGCTGCTGTCTCACTCATGAACGGATTGTGTTCCTCTGGTGGCTCCGGCCGCAAGTCTTGACAAACGGCGAGTTTTCAGGCAATGCGCGTCAGCGCATTGTCCGCGCAGCGGACCAGTGGAGGGGGTCTGGGGGAACCGGGAGGTTCCCCCAGCAGGCACAACCGGCGGTTCCGCGCGGAAGGCGCTGCCTTCGAGGATCGCAACGCTAGGGTTTCGCCTCCGTGGTCCGCCGAGTCCTCTTCGCAACCCTTGCCGTCGCCCCTATCGCGGTTGCGCTCCACTACCTCGCGGACCTTCCACAGACCGTGGAGTTCGTCATCTCCGCGCTTGCGCTCATTCCACTCGCCTGGCTCATCGGCGAGGCAACCGAGCACGCGGCGGAGCACACCGGCCCCGGCATCGGGGGGTTTCTCAACGCCACGTTCGGCAACGCGCCGGAGCTGATCATCGCGCTCATCGCCGTGCACGAAGGGCTCACGGAGGTCGTGCGGGGATCACTCACGGGGAGCGTCGTCTCGAACCTGCTGCTCGTGCTCGGGGCAGCGCTCGTTGCAGGCGGACGCGGCGAGCTCGATCGCTTCTCGAGCTTTATCTCCTTCGGACTCCTCGCGTTCGCGACCCTCGTCCTTCTCATTCCTGCAATTCCGAGCTGGGACGGCAATCCCGATCGCGACTCGCTCGCGGCGCTCTCCGTGCCGGTGTCGATCGTGCTCCTCGTCGTCTACGTCGGCGCCACGTGGTTCTCGCTTCGGCGCCACAGCGCAATTCATGTCGCGAGCGACGCGGAGATCGAGGCCTGGTCGCTCAGGAAGGCGCTCGTCGCGCTCACGCTCGCGACGGTTGCCACCGCGCTCGTCGCGGAGATTCTCGTCGGCTCGCTCGAAGTGTTCTCCGAGAAAGCCGGCCTCAGCGAGTTCTTCGTCGCCGCGGTCATCGTCGCAATCGTCGGGAACGCGGCCGAGCACGGAGGAGCCGTCGTCGTCGCTTTTCGCGGCAAGATCGCTCTTGCCGGCGAGATCGCGCTCTCCTCCGCAGCCCAGGTCGCCGTCTTCCTGATCCCGGCGGTCGCGCTCATCTCGTGGCTGATCGAGCCGCTCGCGCTGAGCTTCCGTCCGGTCGAGATCGCGGCTCTCGGCGGCTCCGTTCTCTTCACCGCCCTCGTTTTATTCAACGGCCACTCGAGCCGTCTGCGGGGAGCGCTCTTGATCGGCGGCTATGCGATCGTGGTCGTGGCATTTCTGCTCACGGGCGATCGCTAGGCGCCATGGGTTGTAAGGAAGCACTGAAGCACCGTTTCGGAAAGCCTGTGCTTCGGGTATTCGTGCACGGATGAGGTTCCTCGCCGTCGTCGTTGTTTCCGCCTGCGCGCTCGGCATCTGGGCCGGCCAGGCCCAAGGCGCACCCGGCGTGCAGTTCGGGATCCAGGACGATGCCTGGCTCGAGTTCGGGCCAGGCAAGCTCTCCGACCGCGTCGCGAAACTCGATCGACTCGGCATCGACGTCGTGCGGGTGACGCTCAACTGGCACCGCGCGGAGCCGAGCGAGGGCCGCTACAGCTGGGGCCGAGCCGACCGTCTGTTGAGCGCGCTTCGCGCTCGCGGGCTCGAGCCCGTGGTCACTCTCTGGGGAGCTCCCGGCTGGGCGAACGGTGGCGCCGCGCCCAACGTCGCGCCGCTTCGAGGAGAGAACTTCCAGCGCTTCGCCGGGGCAGCGGCCGCACGCTATCCGTACGTCTCGAAGTGGATCATGTGGAACGAGCCCAACAAACCGATTTGGCTCAAGCCGGCCTCGGCGAAGACGTACGTGTCGCAGATCTTGAACCCGGGCTACCGTGGCATCAAGGCCGTCGATCCGAGGACACGAGTGGCGGGCGGAGTCACGGGCCCGCGCGCTGGCAAAGGCGGGGTCTCACCCGTGGACTTCATCCGCGCGATGGACGGCGCCGGGGCTCGCCTCGACGCCTACGCGCACCACCCCTACCCGGTCTTTCCCGGAGACACGCCCTTCGAAGGCGGGTGCGTCTGCGAGACGCTGACGATGGCCTCGCTCGAGCGCCTGCTGCTCTTCGTTGGCCGAGCTTTCCCCAGCGCGAGGATCTGGCTGACCGAGTACGCGTACCAGACGAATCCGCCGGACGTCTTCGGCGTGTCCCCGAACGACCAGGCGCGCTTCGTCGGCGAGGCCGCGCGGCGCGTGTATCTGGCTCCGAAGGTCGACATGCTGATCCACTACCTCTACCGCGACGAGCCGGAGATCAGCCGCTTCCAGAGCGG
>JACCTK010000289.1 GCA_013812465.1 Actinomycetota bacterium | reverse complement strand
ACGGTGTACGTCACTCACGACCAGACCGAGGCGATGACGATGGGCGATCGCGTGGCGGTCATGAGGGGCGGCCTCCTCCAGCAGGTCGACGCTCCACAGGTGCTCTACGAGCGTCCCCGGAACCTGTTCGTCGCCGAGTTCATCGGGTCTCCCGCCATGAACGTCGTGATGGCAGACCTCGTCCGCTCGGACGGCGACATCTGGGTGCACTTCGGCGACCAGCGCCTGCGGCTGGATCCGTCCACGCTGGAGCGTCGCCCTGGACTCTCCCGCTTCGAGGGCGGGCGAGTGGTCATGGGGATCCGACCGGAGGATATGGAGGACGCGGCGCTTCTCGGCGAAACGCACGAGGACCGGCGCATGTCGATCGTGTGCGACATCCGCGAGGACATGGGCTCCGAGGTGTATGTCCACTTCAATATTCCCGGAGAACCGGTCGCGTCGAAGGACGTGGTCGAGGCGATGGTGACCGATGCCCCCGAGGACGCGGAGGCCCGGCTTGCGGCAGAACGTGCCCGCGGGGTCGGAGTCTCGTTCGTGGCTCGCCTCGACCGCGAGACTGGCGCGCGCGAGCGGCAGCCCCTCGAGCTCGAGGTGGACGTCACGCGACTCCACTTCTTCGATCCAGACACCGGCCTCGGCGTCGACTCGAACGAGAGTTAGGAGCGTTCGTGCCGCAGCCTTGCCGGGGTGCCAACCGCGAGAGTTAGTCTCGGACCGCGGGAGATCCGTTAGCGTCCCCGTCGACATGCCTGCGAGTGAGGGGGTAGCCGAATGAGAAGAGTCATCGCCGGCGTCGGGCTCGCGGTTTGCCTCGCCGTCGCCGCTCCGAGCGCGCTCGCGAGGGTGGACGCCCAGGCTGCGACCCAGGCGCCGGTCTCGCTACAGCTGCTCGCCATCAACGACTACCACGGCAACATCGAGCCGCCCGGCGGGACATTCTTCGGGCAGCCCGCGGGCGGCGCGGAGTATCTCGCGACCCATATCGCCGCGCTGAAGGCTCAGAATCCGAACACGATCGTCGTCGGCGCAGGCGACCTCATCGGCGCCTCGCCGCTCATCTCGGCGCTCTTCCACGACGAGCCTTCGATCGAGACGCTGAACGAGGCGGGGCTCCAGGTGACCTCAATCGGTAACCACGAGTTCGACGAAGGGAGGAACGAGCTGCTGCGTATGCAGCGGGGCGGCTGCCACCCCGTGGACGGCTGCCAGGACGGTGACCCATTCGAGGGCTCCGACTTCGACTATCTCTCAGCCAACGTCGAGGTGCAGATCACGGCCGCCCAGAGGGCCGCCTATACCAAGGCCCTCGCCTCCTACAACAAGGCGCGCGCGGCGTATACGAAGGCTGTTGCGCGATACAAGCAGCGCCTGAGGACAAAGCGGGCGGCTTGCAAGACGAACCCGCGGTCGGCGACGTGCAAGCGCAAGGTGACCGCGCCGCGCCGCTTCACCCGCAAGCGCCCGACTGCGCCGACGGCGAAGCCCCTCCTCCCGGCGACCAAGGTCGTGACCACGGGCGGGATCAAGGTCGGCTTCATCGGCATGACGCTCGAGGGGACGCCGTCCATCGTGACGCCGAGCGGCGTCGCGGGTCTGCGCTTCCTGGACGAAGCCGACACGGCCAACAAATACGCCGCCGAGCTCAAGAAGCAGGGCGTGAACACGATCGTCGTCCTCATTCACGAGGGCGGCCTGCAGACAGGTGGCCTGAGCGATTGCGCCGGTATATCAGGCGCGATCGTCGACATCGTCAACCGCATGTCGAGCGACATCGACGTCGTGGTCAGCGGCCACACGCACACCTTCTATATCTGCACCATCGGCACGAAGCTCGTCACGAGCGCGAGCTCGTTCGGCCGCGTGGTGACCGACATCGACCTGACCGTGGAGTCGACGAATGGCGAGGTGGTCACGAAGAGCGCGGTGAACACGATTGTTCCGCGCACGATCGCGAAAGCCCCCGCGGAGACGGCGATCGTCGAGAAGTACAAGCGACTGTCTGCTCCGCTGGCGAACCGTGTCATCGGGTCGATCTCGGCCGACATCACACGCTCGCAGACGCCAGCGGGAGAGTCGGCGCTCGGCGACGTGATCGCCGACTCGCAGCTGGCGGCGACCCGCGACGCGGCGAAGGGCAGTGCCGTCGTGGCGTTCATGAACCCGGGCGGAATCCGCACCGATCTTCTCGCCTCACAGATCTCCGGCGGAGAGCAGGCCGGGCAGGTCACGTACAGCGAGGCGTTCACCGTCCAGCCGTTCGGGAACAGCCTCGTCACGATGACCTTGACCGGGCAGCAGATCGACACGCTCCTCGAGCAGCAGTGGTCGGGACCGAATGCGGTTGCCCCGCGGATCCTGCAGGTCTCGAACGGCTTCACGTACACGTGGGACGCGGCGAAGCCGAATACCGACCGCGTGATCATCGCCGACATCCGACTGAACGGCCAGTCGATCAGCGCGACTGCGAGCTATCGGGTGACGGTGAACAGCTTCATGGCGG
>JACCTK010000331.1 GCA_013812465.1 Actinomycetota bacterium | reverse complement strand
CCGTTACCCGCTCGTCTGCAGCACGAGCTCCTCTGGAAACGGCGGCGCGCCGATGAACTCGACGCCGGTCAGCTTGGCCGCGGTGAGCGTCCGCTCGTGATCGGGCGGCGGCGCCGCGGCAAAGTCGCGCGCCGGCGCCAGTACGCCTCCCTCCCGAAAGAGGCGGTCATGGGTGCCAGCGACGTTCAAGTAGAGGAAGCAGGCGGTCTTTCTGGCGGCGGGATCCCGCGCGGCACGCCGCGCGGGATCTGGACGGTGTCGTCGCGGCTGGCCCGGTGCTCCTCGCCGTCGAGATGGAACAGGAGCTCCCCTTCCAGCACCTAGAACGTCTCGTCGCTCGGATCGATGTGAGGCCGGTGGCGCGGCCGCACGGGAACGCGATCTCTGCGAACACGAACCGAGCGGCGCTCCATTCGCCGGCGGACTTGAGGTTGACGAGCGCCGTTGACCCTGCCGGACGCGATGTACGAACTGCCCGCTGATTCGACACGGTCGGCACCGCACTGCTCATGGACGAGCGCACAGAGCGCACGCAGCAGAAAGCGCGCACGCGCAACGCCCTTAATCCGCGCTCGCGGAAAGCGGCACTTCCGGCGCAGGACAACCGGCGAGCATGAGCGCCTGAGGGTCTCAGACGAGGCCGAGCACCGGCGCTGGGACCAGTGGTTGGTTTGCGCAATGTTCGGTTCCGCCCACCTTCTCGAGGAACTCGCCGACGACGCGCCTCGGCGCGCACAGCAGCCACGCGTCCTCGATCCGCTCGGCAAGCTCCTCGTCCGTGATGTGCTCGAAGCGGACGAGCACCGCGAGATAGCTCGCGTAGTGCGGTGTGGTGAAGTACGCGTTCGGATTCGACTCGAGCAGCAGCTCTTTCTCGTCCGGGTCGACCCGCACACAGAGCGCGCCCACCTCGCTCGGACTCATCCACACGAACAGCTTCCGCCGGACACGGAGCCCCGGTTGTCCGTACGACATCGACTCCTCGACCTCCGGAAAGGCGAGCGCCAGCTCGCGAGCAGTCTCCCAATCGGCCCACGGACGGAGGCTAGCCCGCGACTGAGCCGGCGGCGACGCCGAGCGCCGTCGAGAGCAGGATCTCTCCCCCGCGCGTCTCCTTCAACTCGATCTGGCCGACCCCCACGTTGTCCGCGACCCAATCGCGGGAGACGGCGTTGGCCGCCTCGGCCTGCTCCGCAGTCTCCCAGATCGAGAACGAGATGATCTCGCCCTGGCTCGACGTGATCGAGTACCCCTTGAACCCTGGGGCCGCCTCGAAGAGCGGCAGCATGCTGTCCTCAGCTTTCCGGGCGAGCTCTTGGGGATCGCCGATGAACGTGTACCGCGCCATGCGTGCGTGCATCACACCATTCCTTTCGTCGGTCCCTGTTCGATACCCGGCATCGTCGATTGTTACTCGCGATACACCCCTTGACGCTTCCCGCCGAGAGGCGCTCTCAGCTCGCAAACCCTGCGGAGCTGCCACCGGTGGCGTGGCGTCGGCTCGTGATCCAATTGCCGCCGTCTTGCTTATCGCCGTCGCCGTGGCTGCAAGCGTCGCCTTGCCCCTCTTCATCCGGCGCTCGGCGCCTGCTGGCGGGTTCTTCACCGACTCCGATCGCGCCGCCGGGGTCCTCGGGGCCGCAGGCACCGGTTTCGCGGTTCTCCTCGCACCGCACTGCATCTCTTCTCACCGCTCGCGCGCCGTGAGCTCGAGGGCGAACTTCTACTGCTACGCGACGGCGGTCATTCGCGACGAATGGCCCGCGATGCGAGACCAGCGGGAAAGCCTGCTCGTCGCGCTCTGGCTCGAGCGGCTGGAGCGACCGCCGACAGCGTCGAGCTCGAGACCGAGAAGCAGAGCATCGCCTACGGGCACTGGCTCACAGTCGCCGGCGAGCGTCGCGACGGGAGGCAGGGCCGTCTCGCCGAGGCCGCGCCGTTCGTTCCCTCGATGGTCTAGCTGGCGCTCCTCCTCGGAGGATCTCGAAGGCGAGCGGCAGCATCAAGCCGACCGTCATGACCCAGACGCTCGCAGGAATCGCCGGAGAAAGCGCTGTGAACGGCGGTACAGCGTTTCCGTGCGACGACGACGGTCGCCCTCGACGGACGTGAGCTACGCGAGACCCGCCTCGGCGAGCGGGCGGCGGCCCCAGGCGAAGCGCGTCTCGTACCAGCCGGTCATCGGCGTGAGCGTGGTGCCGCGATCGGACGAATGCGCCATCCAGCCCGACCCGACGTAAATGCCCATGTGCCCGACCTCGCTCGGCTTCGAGCGAATGCCGTTGGATCCGAAGAAGACGAGGTCGCCGGGCTGCAGGCTCGAGCGCGGGACGCGGGCAGTCCGCGGTGTCTCAGCGCTCATGTCATAGGTCGTTCTTCCCTTCAGAACCTCGGTGAGACCCGGCGCTCCCGCATACGGCTCCAGCTTGTACACGCGCCAGACGAAGCCGCTGCAGTCGAAGCCTCCGGGAAGCGTGCGTCCGAAGAGCTGCTGCGGTCTCTCCGAGGTTCCCGCCCAGACGTAGGGCGCCCCGACGAGACGCAGGGCGCGGCGGAGGACGTTCTGCTGCCAGACGGTCAGCTCTGGGAACGCAAACGACTCGAGCGCGTGGCGAACGGCCTCGAGCTCGTAAACGGAGATCGCGAGCAACCGAGCGATCGAATACGCGGCCTCGGCGCGCGTTGCGGGCTGGGAGAGCTGAAGCTCGAGCTCCTCCTCGGTTTGCAGGTGATTGACGCGAAGCCCGAGCATGCGCGCAACCGTCTCCGTCCCGAGCCAGGTCCTCGGGAGCAGCCCCTTGGCCTCCGCGCTCAGCCTGAGCTCGCGCGCCTGTGGCCGCAAGCCGAGCACCGTGACGAGCTTGGCGTCGAGCTCACGCAGAGTGATCGGGCGGTCGGTGTCCGTCTCGGTCACCTCCATGCCCAAAGCGGCGAGGGTCGTGGCGAGCTCGAGCGCGGTGAGAGGCTCCTCCGGGCGGAAGTCGGCGACGGTCGTCGCCATGAGCCCCGCGTCGACGACCTCCTTGATCTGCGGAGTCGCCCAGGAGCGAGCAGGCGGTGGCTGTGCGCCGGTGGCGCTGACGATGGCCAGAGCTGCAAGGACGCTGAGAACGGTGATACGACGCATGTCGACTAGGTATCGGCCCGTCCGAGAGGCGTCAAGACCCTCTTACGAAATCCTGAACGACAGCGCGCCGAGCGACATCGAGGCTACGTTGACTTGATGCGGGCTCTCATGCTCCTGCTGGGTGTCTGCGCCCTCTTTGTCGCCGGGTGCGGAGGCGGCTCTGACGACGAGGCTGCCGCGCCTGCTCCTCCTCCGGTCACAGATCCTCCGGTCACAGAGACGCCTGCTCCCGGAAAAACAGCGACACGCCCGACCGCCCCACCGATCGCGGGAACGACGCTCGACGGAGAGAAGGCCGCCCTTGCCGACCTCCGCGGCAAGCAGGTGTTCGTGAACGTCTGGTCGTCGTGGTGAAGCACCTGCCAGAGCGAGGCGGTCGCCTACGCAGAGTTCCAGCAGAGTCACCCTGAGCTCGCATTTCTCGGCCTCGACGTCGCAGACACGCCGGACGAGGGCCGAGCGTTCGTCGAGAGGTACGGGTGGAGCTGGCCGTCGATCTCCGACCCGCATCGCGACCGCGCGAGGAGCCTCGGTGCGACCTACCAGCCACACGTCTTCGTGATCGACGCGCAAGGAGGGGTCGTGGCGAGCTACGCGGGTCGCGGGGACGCCGCGACCTGGAAGTCGCTCGCTGCGCAGCTGCCGTAAGCTCAGCCGGTGAGCACGACCTCGTACCAGGACTGTCTTCCGGCAACCTGGCTCGCATCCCGGTTCGCGATCGATCCTTTCCTGATCGACGCGATGCGACGAGATGGACAGCTCGTCGCGGTGCGCCCCCCCGGTTCCACCGGCTGGCTGTATCCCGGTTGGCAGTTCGACGGCCGCAGCCCGCGGCCCGTGATCGCACGGATCATGAGGGCGGCGAGAGACAAGGGTCTCGACGAGTCGCGGCTGTACACGATCTTGACCGCTCCGCTCGGCCTCGGAGGCGAGCGTCGGGTCTACGAGCTTCTGCTCGAGGGGCGCGAGGATGACGTGGTCGAGCTCGTCCGTGCAGGCTAGGCGGCCTCTCTCTAAGTGCTTCCCGCCGCAAATACGCCCGCACTTCGCGCGGCTGCGAACGCTTCGCATACCGTCGTCCTCAGTCGGGCCAATGTTCTCGAACATTGGCCCTCCCTGCGTCCTAGGCCTGCTCGGTTCTCGCCGGCGAAGCACGACCGTATTTACGGCGGGAAGCACTTAGGTAGACAGCGCTTCGGCCGCGCGCACGATGTTGACGTCGCCGCTGACGGTCTTGACATGAAGCGGGACGACGGCGCCGGGCACTTGCTCGCCGGACTCGGCTGAAGGAGTCTGATCGGCAAGGCCCAGCTCCGAGTCGAGGTCGCCGGAGACCGAGACGGCGTCGATCCAGACGCGAGTGCCCCGAGCCACGCCGATGCGAACGTCGCCGGAAACGGTCTGCAGCTGGAGATCACCGGCCTCGATCGCGCCGATCTTCACGTCACCGGACACCGTTCGAGCGTTCAGAGGGGCGAGGACGCGACGGACTTCGACGTCGCCGGACACCGAGACGACTGTGCCGTCCGCCTGGATCGCTCCGACCGAGATGTCGCCGCTGGCGGTCTTGAGCTGGAGGCTCTTCCTGACGTCCTCGAGACTGAGGTCACCAGATGCGCTCTTGGCCTTGACCTCGCCGAGCTCCCCTTGGACGTCGAGGTCGGTCGACCCGCCGGCGAGATCGAGGTCGGCCCCTGGCGGACACGTGATGCGCACCTCGAAGTCGCCGCCCCAGCTGATCTGGATCGGGCCCCAGCGGAACTTGTCCTTTTGCTCGATCGTGATGACGTGCCCGCCTGGCCGCTCGTCGGCGCGAATGACGATGTCCTCGAGCGAGTCAGGGCCGCGGCGGCCCTTTGCGATGAGCTCGACAGCGGTGCGCGGCTCGTCGGCCGTCGTGACTCTGACGCGTCCACTCGGGAGTCGGATCTCGAGCGCGACGCTTCCGGGGGTGTCGAATTCCGGCATCGTCGGCGCCTAGCCCTGCGTCGCCGCGGTGTTGGGCGTTCGCCGGAGGCGGTCGCCGGTGGTGCGCTTTCGTGTCTTGCGAACGCGGTCGCCGGAGTCGAGAAGCGTGGCGTAGTCGAACGGGAGCGGAGCGAGAAACATGGTCTTCCCCTTTCAGCCCTGGGCGTAGCCCTGGATGCGGTTTCTGCCGCGTCGATGGTGTGAGCGCGAGTCGAGCAAGCGCGCGATCGCGCGGACGAGCCATGCGTTGGT
>JACCTK010000316.1 GCA_013812465.1 Actinomycetota bacterium | reverse complement strand
GACGCCGAGCAACTCGATCGCGACCGCTGCCTCGCGCGGACCCATCGTGTAATGGTCGCCGATCGGGAGGACCGCAACGTCAGGCGCGTAGATCCGCCCGATCAGGGACATGTCGCCGAAGACGTTGGTGTCGCCGGCGAAGTAGATCTTGAACCCGTCCTCGAGCTCGAGGACCATCCCGCACGATTCGCCTGTGTAGGTTCCGTCAGGCGCGCTCGACGAGTGATTCGCGTGCGTGAGCGTCACCTTGATCCCCTCGATGGTGACCGTCCCTCCCTTGTTGATCGCGTGGCTGCCGCCGTCGTCCGCCACTCCCTGTCCGGTCAGCCAATGTCGCAGCTCGACCTGGGCGACGACGGGGCATTGGAACTGCACGTGGATCGACACCACGTCGCCCGAGTGGTCCCCGTGGCCGTGGGTGACGAGGATCAGGTCACAGCGCTGGGGCTCACGCTCCGGGTCGGGTGTCTTCGGGTTCCCGCTCAGGAACGGGTCGACGTAGATGCGCTTGCCGCCTGGGGAGTCGAGCCGAAATGCCGAGTGGCCGAGCCAAGTCAGTTCGGTAGCCATGTCGCAAATCTAGAGGAGGTGAGCGCGAGCCCGCCACGACAGTCGGCGGGCTCGCGCTCGTGGTCGCTACCGGTTCGTCGCGCGTTCGCCGCACATGCCGGGGTCTTCGCAAGGCGAATGGTCGGTGACCGTGACCTGCGGTTTCCGTAATCCCTCAGAAGGGGAGCGAGGATGCCGCGTCCGAAGCGAGATCGAGAATCGGCTGCGCCGCGAAGAACGAGCCGATGGTTACGACGACCGCCGCCGTCACGGCCACGCCCAGGGCGAGCTCGCGCGACGGCGATCCGCCGGCCGGCGCGAGCCGGAGCTCCGCGCCCGAGCGCATGTACAGCCAACGCACGATGTTGAGGTAGTACGCGAGCGACAGCGCAGTCGCGGCGACGCCGACGAGCACGAGCCACCAGTCGCCGGCCTCGTACGCCGCCGAGAAGATGAAGAGCTTCCCGAAAAAGCCGCCGGTCAGCGGGAAGCCGGCCATGCCGAGCATGAAGACCCAGAGCGCGGCGCCGTAGAACGGTCGCTCCCAGCCGAGGCCGGCGAGCCCTTCGAGAGTGACCGGCGCAGCGAGTTCCCGCTCCCGCGCGGCGACGATGGCGAACGCGCCGACGGACATCGCCGAGTAGGGAACGAGGTAGTAGAGAAGCGCCTCCGTGCCACGTTCGCTCGCCGCAGCGACCGCGATCAGCATGAACCCGGCGTGCGAGACCGAGGAGAAGGCGAGGATCCGCTTCACGTCTTGCTGTGCGAGCGCCGCGAGGTTGCCCCAGGCGAGCGAGACGCACGCGATCACCGCGACCGCGATCGTCCAGATCTCGCTCTCGTCGGGGAACGCGGTGACAAGCACGCGCAGGGTGACGACGAGCGCGGCCGTCTTCGTCGCCGCGGACATGAACGCCGTGACGGAGGTCGGCGCGCCCTGATACACGTCGGGCGTCCACATATGGAAGGGCGCCGCGGAGACCTTGAAAGCGAGTCCCGCGATGATCATGGCGAGACCTGCGACGAGGAAGGCCTCGTCGCCTGCCGCGGCCTCCGCGATTTGCGAGAAGCCGAGCTCTCCGGTGGCGCCGAAGACGAGCGCCGAGCCGAAAAGCAGCACCGCCGAGCCGAATCCGCCGACGATCACGTACTTGAGCCCCGCTTCGAGCGAGGTCGCTCGATCGGTGTCGATCGCGACGAGGATGTAGAGGCAGAGCGAGAACCACTCGAGCCCGAGGAAGAGCGTCATCAGGTTCTCAGCCTGGACGAAGAACATCATCCCGGCGCCTGCAGCCGCGAGGAGCGCGTAGTACTCGGCGTCGTGGCCGCGGCGCCGCTCCGACCAGGCGGCGAACACGACGACTGCGCCCGTGATCCCGAGGATGAGCTGCGCGACCGCGCCGAGCTGGTCGCGAATCATCGACTCGGAGAGCAGCACCTCGGGCTGAGGCGTCTCGTCGAAGACGATCCCGGCGAAGACCGCCGCCACGACGAACCCCGCGAAGACCGCGACCGCGGAGACGGTCTTGCGTAACCACGTCGGCACGAGGACAGCCGCCAAAAGCGCGATGCCCGAGGCCCCGAGCAGCGCCAGAACCGGGGAGAGCGCCAGCCAGTCGACTTTCGGGGTGTCGATCACTTGAAACCCTCCGAGA
This sequence comes from Actinomycetota bacterium, assembly GCA_013812465.1. The sequence goes on along the minus strand of JACCTK010000316.1, from coordinate 24,058 downwards.
TCACGCGGGCGGGCCGATCGCCGGGGAATGAGCTCTGGCTGACAAGCGCAGGCCACGCCGAGAGCGCGATCAGGCAGGCGACGAGGGGGAGCACGAGCGCCAGCTCTCCCAGCCTGAGGTCGAGTGCCTCGTCGCGCACTGCGGTCCCGGGACGAACGTGCAGGACAGCCGAGATCAGCCGGAGCACATACATCGCTGCAAGCACGATCCCGAGCGCGACGATCGCCGCGTAGCCCCAGCCCTCCTCGTACACGCCGGCCATGATTAGAAACTCCCCTGCGAACGTGACCGAGCCAGGGACCGCGAGCGCGACCATCCCGGCGACGAGGAGCACGGTCGCGAGCACGGGCCGTCCGCGGGCCATGCCGCCGAGGACCTCGAGATCGCCGCTGCCGCAGCGACGTTCGAGCATCCCCACGAGCAGGAACATCGAGGCGGAGATGAGCGCATGGGCCACCGACAGGAGCACGGCGCCGTCGAGCCCGAGGTCGTTCAGCGCGAAAAGCCCGAGTGTGATGAGTCCCATCTGCGCGAGCGACGAGTAGGCGACGATCCCACGCAGGTCGGGAGCGCGGAACGCGAGCAGCGAGCCGTACACGAGCCCCGCGCCCGCGAGGACGAGAGTGACGCCGGTGAAGTCATCCACGGGCTCGGGGAACTTCGGAAGCACGATGACCAGGAATCCGTACACGGCGGTCTTCGACACGATGGCCGAGAGAACCGCGGCGACTTCGGGCGGCGCCTCGCGATACGCAAGCGGGAGCCAGCCGTGGAACGGGAAGAGCGGTGCCTTCACGGCGAAGGCAACCGCGAATCCGAGGAAGATCCAGACGTTGTCACTCGTCCCTGACTCGAGCAGACTGAACGTGCCCTGTGTCACGCCGAACGCGACGACGGACGCGAGCATCAGCAGCGAGCCCGCCATCGTGTAGACGACGAAGGTCAGGGTCGCCGCGATGCGTCGCGCACCGCCCCAGACGCCGACCAGCACGTACAGCGGGATGAGCATCGCCTCGAAGGAGACGTAGAAGAGGAGCAGGTCCTGCGCGGCGAAGGTCGCGACCACGGCGCCAGTGAGGAAGAGCATCAGCGCGTGATAGGCGCGCGGACGGTCGCGCCCGACCCAGAGCGCGTACCCGATTGCGGCCGCGGACACGATGACCGTCACTCCGGCGAGCCAGAGCGAGAAGCCGTAGAACCCGACCGAGTAGGAGATCCCCAGGCTCTCGACCCACTCCTCCGTCGTCCCGAGCTGAAGGCCGCTCTCGTCGAAGTCGAAGCGGGTGGCGGTGACGATCCAGAGCCCCACCTCCATCAGTGCGGCGAGGAACGCCAGGCCGGCGGACATCTCGCGCGGCAGCGGTAGCAGCGCGATGATGAGCGCGGCGACCACGGGGAGGAGGATGAGTGCGGTGACGAGCACCTACCGCACCGCCACGAACACGACAATGAGGACACAGACCGAGAAGGCGATGGCGAGCGCATACGTCCGTAGGAGCCCGCTCTGGACACGCGCGAGACCGCCGCTCGCCAGGATCGTCCCGGAGCCGATCTCGTCCAGCGAGCGCTCGATGACGGGCTCTTCCACTCTGCGACGGAGCGCGTTCGAGAGCGCCGCTCCCGGCCGGTAGAAGAGCGCGTCGTAGAGCTCGTCGAAATAGAGCTTGTGCGCGAGCACGCGCCACGCTGCCGGGTGAGTGACGAGCTGCCGCCCGGAGGCGAACGCGCGGCGGGCGAAGAAGACACCGACGAGGCCCAGGCCCACCGCGAGCGCGCTCGTAAGGTAGTCCTGCGCAGTGGTCGGCTCCACGAGCGGCTCGGCGCTCTCGGCGATCCAGTCCGAGAAGGGATGCCAGACACCCGGGATCGAGACGAGACCCCCGACGACCGAGAGAGCCGCGAGGATCCCCACCGGGACGAGCATCGAGAGCGGGCCCTCACCCGAGCCGTGCTCCTCGTGACCGGACGCGTGCGCGACCTCGGCCGCCTCCCCCTGGAAGACGGAGTAATAGAGACGGAGCGCGTACGCGCCGGTGAGAAGCGTCCCGGCGAGCGCTCCCACGTAGAGCGTCCAGCCGAGCGCGCCGCCCGTGGCGAGCGTGGAGGCGATCGCCGCGTCCTTCGACCAGAACCCGGCGAGCGGCGGGATTCCGACGAGCGCCAGCGTCCCGACGAGGAATGCGATGTGCGTGCGGGGGAGGACGCGCCGCAGGCCGCCCATACGCCGGATGTCCTGCTCGCCTCCAAGATGGTGGATGACGACGCCCGCGGCCATGAACAGCAGCGCCTTGAAGAACGCGTGCGTCATCAGGTGGAAGATCGCGAACCCGTACGCACCGATCCCGGCGGCCATGAACATGTAGCCGATCTGGGACATCGTCGAGTACGCGATCACGCGCTTGATGTCCCACTGGACGAGCGCGACGAAGCCCGCGACGAGGAGGGTGATCACCCCGAGGATCGCGGCGACATGCTGCACGTCGACGGCGAGCTCGAAGATCGGGTGGGCGCGCACGAGCAAGTAGACGCCGGCGGTCACCATCGTCGCCGCGTGGATGAGCGCCGACACAGGCGTCGGACCCTCCATCGCGTCCGGGAGCCACGTGTGGAGCGGGATCTGCGCCGACTTCGCGACGGCTCCCCCGAGGAGGCCGAGCGCAACGAGGGTCATGATCGTCGGCGACACCGACTCGGCCTGCTCGAAGACGCCGAGGAGCTCGAGCGTCCCGGTCTCCCACACGAGCAGCACCGCGGCGACGGCAAAGGTCGCATCACCGATCGCGTTCATGACGAACGCCTTCTTCGCCGCCGCGACGGCCTCCGGCCGCTGATGCCAGAACCCGATGAGGAGGTAGGACGCGAGCCCGACCAAGCCCCACCCGACGAGGAGCAGGAGGAAGTTGCCCGCCTCGACGAGGAGCAGCATCGAGAAGATGAAGAGCGACATGTACGCGAAGTACCGGCGCTCCTCCTCCTCGCCGGCCATATACCCCATCGAGTACCAGACGATCAGTCCGCCGACTCCGGAGACGACGAGCATCATCACGAGAGAAAGCGGGTCGACGAGGATCTCGAAACCGACCTGGAAGCTCCCCGCCGCGAGCCACGTGTAGGCGGTCTCGAGGTGCTCTCGCTCGCCGGGGTCGTCTCCGAGGACAGAGACGAGCGCGGTCAGCGCGCCGGCGAAGGCGGCGAAGGTGGTGAGCGTCGAGATCCAGCCCGCCGTGCGCCGGGAGATGTCGTCACCCGCGATCGCAATCGCAACCGCACCCGCGAGCGGCGCGAACAGGCAGATCCAGGCGCCGGCGAGCATCTAGCCGCGGAGTGCGGTCGCCTGGTCGACGTCGAGTGCGACTCCGCGCCGGGCCATGGCGACGATGAGCCCGAGGCCGACGGCGACCTCGCCCGCGGCGACCGCCATCACCGCGAGCGCGAACACCTGGCCGTCGAGCGCGCCCGCCTGGCGCGAGAAGGCGATGAGGGCGAGGTTTCCCGCGTTCAGCATGATCTCGAGCGAGAGCAGCACGATGAGCGGGCTCCGTCGCATCATCACGCCCAGCGCGCCTGTGGCGAACAGGATCGCCGCGACGATCAAGTACCAGCCGATCCCCGGCCCGCTCATACCCGCTCCCGCGCAGGCTTTGCCGGCGCTCCGCTCGTGTTCCCGCTCCGGCGCCGGCCAAGCCGCCGCCTGCGCTCTTGTGCCGGCTGCGTCGAGCCTACGCCGGCTGGCGGCTCCGTCGAGCCTACGCCGCTCACGCGCGCTCCTCGTCGACGGTTGCCGCCGTGCCCGGTTCCTTGTCGTGGGTCGTCCCGAGCACGACGCCGCCGATTGCGGCCACGAGGAGGACGATCGAGGTGATCTCGAACGCGAGCAGGTGGTCGGTGAGGAAGAGCTCGCCGATCTCGCCGGGGCTGCCGAAGGTGTCCGAGACCCGTGCCGGCTCGGAGAGGTTGTCGCCCCACGCGAGCCCGAGGACGACGACGACCTCTACGAGGATCGCGACTGCGGCGACGACGGCTGCGGTGCGTAGCAGCGGCGGCCCACCCGCCCAGGGCGAATCCGCCCGTCCTCCCAGGTAGGCGATGACGAAGAGGAACATGACCATGACCGCCCCCGCGTACACGAGCACCTGGGCGGCGGCGAGAAACTCCGCCGAGACGAGCAGGTAGAGGACGGCGAGCGAAGCGAGGTTCCCGATGAGCGCGAGCGCGGAGTAGAACGGGTTCTGGAGGCTGACGACCGCGGCACCGCTCGCAAGGCAGCCCCCCGCGGCCAGGAACCAGACGACCCAGACCAGGAAGTTGCCCACTACGACTCGCTCTTGTAGGCGGGCACGGGAGTGTCGAACCGCTTGGGGTCGGCGACGGGCACGCGCTTGATCGGCTCGGCGAGCAGCATGTCCTTCGTGTAGATGAGGTCGTCGCGGGAGTACTCCGCGATCTCGAACTCGTTGCCGAGGGTGATCGCGTCGAACGGGCACGCGAGCTCGCAGTAGCCGCAGAAGATGCAGCGGCTCATGTTGATCTCGTAGATGCGCGCGTAACGCTCGCCCGGCGAGACGCGGTTGTCCGCGGTGTTCTCGGCAGCCACGACACGAATGCAGTCGGCGGGGCACGCGGCCGCGCAGAGCGAGCACCCGACGCACTTCTCGAGCCCGTCCTCGTGCCGGTGCAGCCGGTGCCGCCCGCGGAAGCGCGGGTACACCGGGCGCTTGTAGTCGGGGTACTGCTGCGTGATCGGCTTTCGGAAGATCTGCCGGAAGGTAACCGCGAAGCCCTTGAAGGTGTCGAGCGGCTGCGGCACCTAGACGGCCACCACCACGACGGCGGTGACGACCGCGTTGAGCGTCGCCACCGGCAGGAGAATCTTCCATCCGAAGCGCATGAGCTGGTCGTAGCGCAGGCGCGGAAGGGTCGTCCGCATCCAGATGAACACGTAGAGCAGCACCGCGAGCTTCGCCAGGAACCAGATCGGCCCGAGCCACGTGGGGCCGTCCCAGCCGGGCCCGTGCCAGCCCCCGAGGAAGAGCGTGATGCAGAGGCCGGAAAGCGTGATCAGGTTGATGTACTCGGACATGGTGAAGAGCCCGAAGCGCATCCCGCCGTACTCCGTGTGGTACCCGGCGACGAGCTCCTGCTCGGCCTCGGGGAGGTCGAACGGGGCGCGCGCGGTCTCCGCGGTGCCTGCGAGCAGAAAGACGACGAGCCCGACGAACTGCGGAACGGCATACCAGATCGTGTCGTGCTGGGCCGCGACGATGTCCGTCAACGAGAGCGACTCGGCCATGATCACGACGCCGAGGACAGAGAGCGCGAGCGAGACCTCGTACGAGACGAGCTGCGCGCAGGTCCGCATCGCCCCGAGCAGCGCGTACTTCGAGTCCGACGCCCAGCCGCCCATGATGAATCCGTAGATGCCCACGGAGCCGATCGCGAAGATCAGGATGAGCGCGATCGGAACGTCCGCGACCTGCCCTGGGATGTAAACGCCGCCGACGGTCCACCCCGGCCCGAAGGGGATCACCGAGAAAGTGGTGAGCGCCGTGAAGGCCGCGACAAACGGCGCGAGCAGGTAGAGCCAGTCGATCGCAGCGGCCGGGAAGAAGCTCTCCTTGTTGAGCAGCTTGAGCAGGTCCGCGATCGGCTGCAAAAGGCCGTACGGTCCTACGCGGTTGGGCCCGTAGCGGAGCTGCATTCTCGCCATCACCTTCCGCTCCGCGAGAGTGAGGTAGGCGAAGGTCACGAGGACGAGGTTGATGATCACGAAGGCCTGGGTCAGGCTCACCCACCAAGCCACTTCGACCCCTAACGGGCTCGAAGTGGTTAGGAGGGATGCCCAGCCCATCGCTATTCCTCCCCACTAACCATTCCGCGCAGCGGAATGGCAACGACCTCGACAGCCGGGTGCAGATCGGCCGCGTGCTCGTCGGCCACACGCGCGACACCGGCGACGAGCCGTCGCGAGACCCGCGCACGGAGCTCGACGGAGGTGCCGTTCGACCGTATGAGCACGGCGTCGCCGGTCGCGATTCCGCGCCGTTCGGCGTCCACCGGCGAAAGCTCGACCTCCGCTGAGGGGCGCTGGAAGGCGAGCTCCGGCACGCGCTCGACCGCCGGGCCGGAGAAGAGCGGCCGGTACCGCTGGAGCCGAAGCTCGCCGACGAAGTGCTCGTCCGCCGGCTCCACGAGCGGCTCCGGCGCCCGAGCGGCCGCGGCATCGGGCGGCTCGTACGGCTGCCTCGCGGCGAGCGGAGCGTGCAGGCCCAGGTCCTCGAGCGTGAGATCCCGAAAGAGCTGCGCGGACAGCTCGTCGAAGACTCCGGTCGCCCGGGGAGGAAGCTCGAGACCGAACCGCTCGCCGAGCTTGCTGATCCACGCCAGCTCGTCGGGGCACGGCGGCGGCACTGCGCGGCGCAGCCGCTGCACCCGCCCCTCGAGGTTCATCGTCGTCCCTTCCCGCTCGAGCGCACCCGTCGCGGGGATGACGAGGTCGGCCCAGCCGGCGGCGAGCTCGAGGAACATCGTCAGGGCGACGACCCGTTCCGCCTCCTCCGCGAGCGCCCGTACGGCCGGGTCGGCCGCGGCCTCGTCACCGGACACGATGAGGAGCCGGATCGGCTCGGGATTCGCCTCGTCTTCGTCCGCCGCCACCGCCCAGGCGGCGGCGACGCCGTTCCCGTCGGGCGTCGTGGGTAGGTGAAAGGCGCCGCACCCCGGCTTCGCCTGGAAGCCGAGCGCTTGCGCGAGCTCGGCGATGCGCGCGCCACCTCCGCCGCCCGGGCCCGACCAGACGAGCACCGCACGCTCGGCTTCCCTGAGCCTGCGTCCGAGAGCGCTTTGCGGCTCCGCGAGGCTCGCGCACAGCGCCGTCGCTCCACCCGGCTCGGTCTGGACGGAACCCGTGGGCGAGTGGACGACGATCTCCGCGCCGCGACGACGCGCCTCCTTCATCCAGAGCTCGACGATCGGCGCGCGCTCCGCTACGGGATCGTCTCCGACGACGACGACGAGCTCCGCATCGGCGATCGCCGAGAGTGGCAGACGGAAGGCGTCGAGCGCGCCCGACGTCGCCTCGGGCAGCACCGCGGAGTGCGCGCCGAGTCCGCTACGCAGGAGCCGACCGAGCGCGTATGCGAGCTCCATCGTCTCCGAACCCGAGAGCGCGGTGACGATTCCGCCCTCTCCTTCGCGCAGAAGCGCCTCCAGCTCGTCGAGCGCCTCGTCCCACGAGATCTCGGCGAGCCCCTTCGGTCCGCGCCGGAGCGGCGTCGTGATCCGGTCCTCCGCGCGCAGGTGGGGATACGTGAAACGCCCCTTGTCGCAGAGCCAGCCGCGGTCGATCTCCGGATGGTTGCGGCTCAGGATCCGCTTCACCTTGCCCTCGCGGATCGTGGCGGTGATGTTGCATCCGGTCGGACAGCCCGTGCAGACCGTCGGCACGTCCTGGATCTCCCACGGCCGGGCTTCGAAGCGGTAGAGCGTCGAGGTGAGCGCGCCAACGGGGCAGAGCTCGACGACGTTGCCTGAGAACGCCGATCGATACGGCTCGTCTTCGAACGTCGCGATCTCGCTGCGCGCACCCCGGTTGCGCGCGATGAGCTGACCGTCTTCGGCGACCTCCTCGGAGAAGCGCGTGCAGCGGTAGCAGAGGATGCAGCGCTCGCGGTCGAGCGCGATGAGAGGCGAGATCGGGATCGGCTTGTCGAACGTCATCTTGGAGAACCTCATCCGGCTCGACCCCGGGCCGTAGCGAAACGTCAAGTCCTGGAGCGGGCACTCGCCGCCCTTGTCGCAGACGGGGCAGTCGAGCGGGTGGTTGACGAGGATGAACTCGAGCGTCGCTTCCTGCCCCTCGGCGGCTTTGGCCGAAGTGGCCGCGGTGCGCACGATCATCCCCTCCGACACAGTCAGGGTGCAGCCCGCCTGGATCTTCGGGATCCCCTCGATCTCGACCAGGCACATCCGGCATGCGCCCACCGGTGGCCCGAGCCGCGGCTCGTAGCAGAAGACCGGAATCTCGATCCCGGCCGCGAGCGCCGCCTCGACGACCCCGGTGCCCTTCGGAACCCGGACGACGCGGTCGTCGACCGTGACGGACACGACCTCGTTCGAACTCATGCCGCAGCCTCCTGACAACGCTTGCAGCGATTAGTTGCAAGCGTTGTCACGCCGTCACCTTTGCGACCGCCGAGTGGGCATGCTGCTCGACCGGGGCGATGATTCCCTCGATCGACGACGACCCGGCGAACGGACAGCCCGCACCGTCGAGGTGCGCCTCGAACTCGTCGCGGTAGTTGCGAAAATAGCTCGAAACCGGGTACACGGCGAAGTCTCCGAGCGCGCAGAGCGACTTGCCGAGCATGCGGTCGCACACGTCGTCGAGAAGCGCGAGGTCGCTGACGCTCGCCCGGCCGTCCTCGAGCTTCGTCAGGAGCTGGACGAGCCAGCGCGTCCCGACGCGACAGGGCGTGCACTTCCCGCACGACTCGTACATGTAGAACTGCGCGGCCCGCAGCGCGAGCTGCACCATGCAGCAGCGGTCGTCGACGACGATGATCGCCGCGGAGCCGAAGAACGACCCGGCCGCCCCGATCGAGTCGTAGTCCATCGGCGTGTCGATCTGCGCCGGGGTCAGCACCGGGACGGACGACCCGCCGGGGATCACCGCCTTGAGCTCGCGACCGCCTGCGACACCGCCTGCGACGTCGTAGATCAGCTCGCGCAACGTGATTCCGAGCTCGCGCTCGTAGTTTCCGGGCCGCTCGACGTTCCCGGACAACGAGAACACCGCCGTCCCCGGCGCGGAGGGGACGCCGATCTTCGAGAACGCCTCGGGCCCCAGCTCGATGACCTTCGGAACGAGCGCGATCGTGCTCACGTTGTTGATCTGCGTCGGCGCGCCGTACAGGCCGTTCACCGGCGGGAAAGGCGGCCGCGGCCGCGGCTGGCCGCGCTGACCTTCGAGCGATTCGAGAAGTGCGGTCTCCTCTCCGCAGATGTACGCGCCCGCCCCGCGGTGCAGGACGATCGTGACTCCTCCCAGCAGACCCGCCCCTCGCGCCTCGTCGAGCGCAGCGCGCATGACCTCGAACTCGTCGAGGTATTCGCCGCGGATGTAGATGAACACACTCTGCGACCCGATTCCATGAGCCGTGATCAGACAGCCTTCGATGAGACGGTGCGGCGTGAACCGCATCACGTCGCGATCCTTGTACGCTCCCGGCTCCGACTCGTCGGCGTTCACGACGAGGTACACGGGCTTTCCCGTGTCCTTGGCGAGGAGCGAGGCCTTGCGCCCCATCGGGAAGCCGGCGCCGCCGCGCCCCCGCAACGTCGCGGCCGTGATCTCGTCGATCACCGCCTGCGGCTCGAGCGCTCTCGCCTTCGCGAGCGCCTCGTAGCCGCCCACCGCGCGGTACCCGTCGAGACGGGTCAGGTCGTGCTCCGGGGTGCCCGCCGTGAGAAGCTCAGGTGCGGCCACGGATCTCCTCGACGATCTCGGCCACGTCGTCAGGCCGGACGGGCTCGTGGTAGCGATGGTCGACGACCACGACCGGCGCGCGCCCGCAGCCGCCCGCGCACTCGATCGTCCTCAACGTGAACGCTCCATCCTCCGTCGTCCCCCCGGGCTCGACTCCGAGCTCGTGCGCGAACGCGTCGACGACCGCTTGCGCTCCGAGGAGCGCGCAGGAGAGGTTCGTGCACACGTCGATGACGTGCCTCCCCACGGGCTCGAGATGGAGCATGTCGTAGAAGGAAGCGATCGACTGGCAATACGCGGGGGTCTCCTCGAGCGCGTCGGCCACGTCCCGCAGGGCTTCGGGAGGCAGCCAGCCCCCGTACTCCTCCTGCGCGAGCCTGAGCGCGGGGAGGACCGCGGAACGGCTGCGCGGATACTCCTTGCGCAGCCTCTGGATCTTCGCGTACGTCTTCGCGTTCACCGGTCTGCGTCTCCCATCACGGGATCGAGCGACCCGGCCACTGCGACAAGGTCGGCGACGAGGCAGTTCTGGACGACGGTTGCGGTCGCCTGTAACGCAGCGAAGCTCGGCGCGCGGAACCGGACTCGCCACGGCTTCGAGCCGCCGTCCGAGACGAGGTAGCAGCCGGCCTCGCCGCGCGGGGACTCGATCACGACGTACGCCTCGCCCTCCGGCACGGTGAAGCCCTCCGTCACGAGCTTGAAGTGGTGGATCAGCGTCTCCATGGAGGTGTGGAGCTCGTGGCGGGGCGGGAGAACGACCTTACGATCGTCGGTGATCCACGGCTGTCCTTCCGTCTCGTCGATCCGGTCGAGGCACTGACGGACGATGCGCACGGACTCGCGCATCTCGTCCATGTGGACCTTGTAGCGGTCGTAGACGTCCCCGTTCTCGTAGACCGGCACGTCGAACTCGACCTCGTCGTAGGCGAGATAGGGCATCGTCTTCCGGAGGTCCCAGTCGACGCCCGAGGCACGCAGCACGGGGCCCGACTGGGCGAGGGCGAGAGCGTCGTCGGCGGAGAGGAGGCCGATTCCCTTCGTCCGCTCGAGCCAGATCGCGTTGCGGTCGAGGATCGTCTCGTAATCGTCGACCGACTTCACCATGGCGTCGCAGAACGTCCTCGCCTGTGCCGTGAAGCCGGGCGGGAGATCCTCGGCGAGCCCGCCCACCTGGAAGTAGCGCGTGTGCATGCGCGCGCCGCCGACCATCTCGAACAGGTCGAGGAGCTCGTCGCGATCGTCGAACGTGTACCAGAGGAGCGAGATCGCGCCCAGCTCGAGCGCCGAGGTTCCCAGCCAGACGAGGTGCGAGTGGATGCGATTGAGCTCCGTCAAAGCCATACGCGCCCAGGTCGCGCGGCGCGGCACCTCCAGCTCGAGCAGCTTCTCGACCGCGAGCACGTAGACGAGCTCGTTCGCCTGGAACGAGACGTAGTCGATCCGCGGCGCGTACGTGACGGACTTCCACCACGTCTTCGCCTCCATGTTCTTCTCGAACCCCGTGTGGAGATAGCCGATCACGGCGCGGATGCCCGCGACCGTCTCCCCGTCGAGGTCGACGATCAGCCGCAGCACGCCGTGCGTGGAGGGGTGGTTCGGACCGAAGTTGACCCGGAGGATGTCCGCCAGGTCGTGCTTCGCGGGATCGACCTCGAGAATGGTGGGTACCGGCTGCGGAATGCGCGAGCCTTCGTAGATGCGCTTGGGAGCGACGATTGCCACTAGGCCACCTAGTCCTCGTCCGAGAAGCGCACGGGCTCGCCGCCGAGTGGATAGTCCTTGCGGAGAGGGTGCCCCTCCCAGTCGTCGTCCATGAGGATCCGGACGAGGTTCGGGTGCCCGTCGAAGCGGATACCCATCATGTCCCAAGCCTCGCGCTCGAACCAGTCGGCCGCCGGCCAGACCGGAAGCACGCTTGCGACCGATTCGCCGTCGTCGAGCCACACCTGGACGCACAGGCGGGCTGGCTCGTCCGAGACTCGCAGGAGCTGGTACGAGACCGAGAAGCGTTTCGGCTTCGGCTCCGGGAGTCGTGCGAGGCCCTGCGACCCGGGGTTGTTGAGGTCGCGCCCGGCGGCAGTTCCGATGTAGCCGGCAACACCGTTCTCGCCCCAGCCGAGGTAGTCCGTCGGCGCAATGTCGCTCAGGAAGTTGAATCCCGCTTCGTCGCGGAGATGGAAGCACGCCTCGACGAGGCGCGCCGGATCGACGACGACTGTCGTCTGACCGTGCGCCTCCCGCGTCTCGATCACACCCGGAACACCGGTCGCTGCGATCGTCACTCGGCGACTCCACGGATCTCGTAGGCCGGCGGCACGCCCGCGCGGATCTTCTCGTGCAGCCGCACGACGCCCTCGATGAGAGCCTCCGGACGCGGGGGGCACCCGGGCACGTGGACGTCGACCGGAACGATCTTGTCGACACCTTGCAGAATCGTGTAGTTGCCGAACATCCCGCCCGAGCTGGCGCACGCGCCCATCGCGATCGTCCACTTCGGCTCGAGCATCTGGTCGTACACCTGTCGCAGCGGGCCGGCCATCTTGTGCGTCACGCGCCCCGAGACGATGAGCAGGTCGGCCTGGCGGGGCGACGAGCTGAAGCGCTCCATGCCGAAGCGCGCGATGTCGTAGCGCGAGGAGACGACGGCGATCATCTCCATCGCACAGCACGCGAGCCCGAAAGTGTCCGGCCAGACCGAGCCCGACTGCGCCCAGGCAACCGCCTTCTGGACCGTGGTCAGGAGGAGCGCATCCTCGATCTCCGCGACCTCGCGCTCGAACACACCCGGGCCTTTGTCCGGCCAGAGCACGCGCTCGGACTGAAGACCGGCCTCGGCGAGCGGGCGGTCGCTGATCACCGGGAGCTGCCGCTTCAGTGCCAGTCGAGCGCTCCTTTGCGCCAGATGTACACGTACGCCACGGCAAGGATCGCGACGAAGACGAGGAGCTCCACGAGCCCAAACCAGCCGAGGGCATCGAGCCGCACGGCGAGCGGATACAGGAAGACGATCTCGATGTCGAAGAGGATGAAGAGGATCGCGGTGAGGTAGAAGCTGACAGTGAAGCGGCGCTCACGGGTTGGAGCCCCTTCGGAGACGCCCGACTCGAACGGAAGCATCTTCTGCCTCGTGCGCGCGACGGGGCGCCGAGGAAGAAGGAAAGACATGGCGATCATCGATGCCGGGATCGCCGCCGCGAAGAGCGCGTAGAACAGGAACGGCAGCCAGTTGTCGAGCACGCGTCTAACCCCCGCGGGGGACCATCGATCTTCGTCTGCGGACGAGCCTAGCACTCTCCCTTCCAGGCGCACGAAGGAAAGCGCAACTCGGCGTGGAATGCGCGATACGCGTGTTACAAAGTCGAGGCTGGTATCCGCATGGCCGTCCGCTACCATGAGTCCATGGCAACGATCGAGCACCCGACCGAGACGCTGATCTCACTCACGCCCGTCGCAGCCGCGAAGGTCAAGGACCTCATGGCCGAGGAGGCGGACGGTGAGTCGCTCGTGCTTCGCCTCGCGATTCAAGGTGGCGGTTGCTCTGGCTTCCAGTACGGGCTCGGTTTCGACTCAGGCGCCGCCGAGGGCGACCTCGAGCTCGAGCTCGAGGGTGTGCGGGTCGTCGTCGATCCCTTCAGCGCTCCCTATCTCCAGGGTGCGACCGTCGACTTCCTGAACACGATCCAGGAGGCGGGGTTCAAGATCGACAACCCCAACGCGGCCGCCTCGTGCGGTTGCGGGCACTCCTTTACCGTTGCCGAGGGCGAGGAGCCCGCCGGCGACGCACCTGCCGCGGCCCATGGCTGCGGGCCGGGCTGCTCGCACTGACCTACGCTTTCTCAGCATTGATCTCCGCGCTGGGATCTCCACGCTGGGATCTCCGTGCTGGCTTCGGTGCTGGAGCTTGAGATCGTCCGCCTGACCTCGTAGTCTCGAGATGTCAGCTACGCGGAGGTCGATGTGGTCAGAGCTTTGTATCGCTGGTGGTCGGCGCTTCTCTTTCTCCTCATCATCGTGCAGGTCGGGTTCGCGGGCTACGGCGCGTTCTATGCGGCCAACAAGCTCGAGGACGAGGGCTCGACCATCGATGACGAAGTATTCATGGACGGCTTCGGCCTGCACGCCGGATTCGGCTACCTCATCATCCTCGCGGGGCTGATCTTCCTCGCCATCGGAGTCGCCGCCGGTATCGGAAGATGGCGCCTCGGACGGCATGGACTGCTCGCCCTCCTGCTCGTCATCCAGCTCTTCCTCGCCTGGTTCGGCTTCGAGGTGCCAAGCATCTTCGGCTTCCTCCACCCGGTGAACGCGCTCTTGATCTTCACCGTGTCGGCATGGATCGCGACGGACGAGTGGCGCAGCAGCAGGATGGTAGGGCGCCCGACCGCGCCGATGTAGCTCCTCAGCGACTCGCGCAAGATGGAATCCGTACTCGCGGATTCCATCTTGCGCTCTATTCGGGGTGGTTGTGTGCTGAGTCGCCGGCCTTGAACGGTGTCGCAACACCTTCGTAGGCGACGTGCATCGTTAGACCCTGGCCCGCGTGCCTGAGATTGTGGCAGTGATACATCCAGATGCCCGGGTTGTCGGCGCGGAACGCGACTAGGTACTCGACGCCCTGCTCGACGTGGAGGGTATCGACCCACCACGGACTGCCGGAGACCGGGACTCCGTCGCGGCTCAGGACGAGTAGATGGTGGCCATGGAGATGCATCGGGTGCACACCGTCCGTGTCGTTTTCGATCGTCACCTGTACGAGGTCGCCCTCCTTCACGACGAACGCCGGGACGCGCGGATAGATGTCCCCGTTGATCGTCCACTGCATGCCGGGCCGGCCGTTGAAGAACCCGGGCTTGCGACCGATGGTGAGCTCGAAGCGCCGGTCGAACGACGAGGAAGCGTCGAAGGGGGTTGTCGTGGGCCGGCCGTAGGACCACGGCTGGAACTCCGAGCCGGGTAGAGCAGCGGACGGGTTGGCGGTGCCGTCTGGGCTGAGCGAAAGGCCGACGGCCGTTCCGTCGAGGGAAAGACGAACGGGCGTCGTCGGCATCGTGAATTCGAGATCGGCGCGACCGCCGGCCGAGACCTCGACGGAGACATTCTCGAGGGGCGGCGGCTCGTTCAGCTCCGTTCCGTCGATCGCTACCACGCGAAACGGCGTGCCGCTCAGCATGAATCGCCGCGCGGCGTTCTCCGAGTTGACGAGGCGTAGCCGGACCGGCATTCCCGCGTCGACCGCGCGCTGCTCCACTCCGTCGTTCCCGTTCAAGGTCGGCACGCCCTCGAAGGTGTGCGAGACGAGCGCGAGATCGAGCATGCGCCCGGAAACTCCCTGGGGGGGCTCGATGACGAATACGCCGAAAAGACCGCGCCGTACCTCCTTCGACGAGGCCTGGTGGGTGTGGTACCAGAACGTCCCGAGCTGATCCGCGCGGAAGCGATAGACGTAGTGCTCGCCGGGAAGAACCGCGTCCTGGGTGACGCCTGCGACACCGTCCTCGGCGTTCGGGACGTCCACTCCGTGCCAGTGGAGCGTCACGCCACGGCTGACGTCCTCGTTCTCGAGCGTCACCTCGACGAGCTCGCCCTGCCGCACCCGGAGCTCGGGCCCGGGAGAGCGGCCGTTGAATGTCAGCGCGTCGACCTCTCGGCCGGAGGTCAGCCGCAGGGTCGCGCGCTTCGCGGTTAGCGTGAACATCGCGTCCGGGGTTCCTGCACGCGGCCCGTGGAGATCCGCGACGCTCGTTCGCGTCTGGGCGGGGTCTTCGTGCCCCGCCTGCGGTGCCGTTCGGCCGCCGTAGTCGAGCGTCCCGTAGTCCATCACGCTGTAGGTGCCGGGCAGCCGGCTGTCCCACCAAAGCTTTCCAATCCACGCGCCGGCCCCGAGCGCAAGCGCGCAGACGAGGACGACGACGGCTTTCGTCAGGGCGCGGACCACAGTCGGGCAGGGTAGCGCGAGGCCGGAAGTAGCATCCGCGCGGTGAAGGACCGGGTCCCCCTGCGGGTGGCGGTGGTCGGCTCCGGGCCTGCCGCCTTCTACGCGGCCGGCCATCTCCTCGCCGCCGAGCTGCCCGTCGAGGTCGACATGATCGAGCGGCTGCCCACTCCCTGGGGCCTCGTGCGCCTCGGCGTCGCCCCGGATCACCCGAAGCTCAAGGACGTCTCACGCGCGTTCGAGAGAATCGCGCAGCGGCCCGGCTTCCGCTTCATCGGCAACGTGGAGGTGGGGAAGGTCGTGGATCACGCCGAGCTCATGCGGCTGTACGACGCGGTCGTGTATGCGGTCGGCGCCCAGACCGACCGGCGCCTGGGTATCCCGGGCGAGGATCTCCCCGGCTCCTGGTCGGCCACCGAGCTCGTCGCCTGGTACAACGGCCATCCCGAGTTCCAGGACCTGTCGTTCGATCTCTCGTCCGAGCGCGCAGTCGTCGTCGGCAACGGAAACGTCGCACTCGATGTCGCGCGCATGCTCGCGCTCACGCGCGCGGAGCTGGCGAAGACCGATACGACCGATCCAGCTATCGACGCGATCGCCGAGTCGGGGATCCGCGAGATCCTCGTCCTCGGGAGGCGGGGACCGGTTCAGGCTTCGTGGACGCCTCCGGAGCTCGCAGAGCTCGGGGATCTGGCCGGCGCAGACATCGTCGTCGACCCGAGCGAGCTCGAGCTCGATCCGGCAAGCGAGGCCGAGCGCGAGGTGGCGACCCCGCTCGTCCGCCGTAACGTCGACGTGCTGCGCGCGTTCGCGGCCCGCGAGAAGACAGGCAAGCCGCGGGCGATCCACCTGCGCTTCCGCGTCTCGCCCGTGGCGATTCTCGGTGACGATGCGGTCGAGGCCGTGGAGCTGGTCCGGAATCGACTCGAAGCGGACGCGTCCGGGCGCGTGCGAGCAGCTCCCACCGAGGAGCGCGAGGTGATCCCGTGTGGAATCGTCTTCCGCAGCGTCGGCTACCACGGTGTCGCGCTGCCGGGCACGCCATTCGACGAGCGCGCCGGGACGATGCCGAACTCGGAAGGCCGTGTCCTCGACGAGCGAGGCGTGCCGATCCCAGGTCTCTACTGCGCCGGCTGGATCAAGCGCGGCCCGACGGGCGTCATCGGGACGAACAAGAAGGACGCCACCGAGACGGTGGATCGCCTACTCGAAGACGCCGCGACCGGCTCCCTCGACCGGAGTGACGCGGAGGAGCGCCTCGAGGATCTGCTCGCGGAGCGCGGAGTCCAGGCCGTCCTCTACGACGGCTGGGAGGCGATCGACGCGCTCGAGCGGGAGCGCGGCTCCGAGCAGGGGAGGCCGCGGGTGAAGCTCTCCACCTGGGACGAGCTCCTCTCCGCCGCAAAACGAGAGATGATCACCAGCTCTACACACCGACATCGAAAGGAGACAACCGTGTCCGACGCAGCATCAAGGCAGGAGCGAGACGGCGAGCACCCCGAGGTGGATCGCGCATACGACCAGGGCGAGGGCGGCCAGGTTCCCGAAGACCAAGAAGAGAGTGAGGGGTATCACGGGCCGGATCCCGAGTCGGACGAGGCGGGCCAAGGCGACGACGAGGATCAGGCTGTGTAGGTTGCCGACGACTCGGAACCACGGGCGTCGACCTGCCCAGGATCCGACGCGATGGCGCTCGACGTGCTCTCAATCGGGGGGCTTGGCTTCGGCGGCGTCGGCCTTCTGGCAGAGAGCGACAAAACCCGCCTGTAAAAAGTCGCTCGCCGCTGCGGCGCCGAGAGTCCAAGTCAGAACCCGCCCGAACCGGGGCGCGGCAAGTTGCGTGGACACGAGTCCAGCGGCGGCCCAGGTGCCGACGCAGCGCGTGCACGTGACCAACTCGCCAATCGCTCGCTGCATGCCCTCGCCCGTGGGACGCTCGTCCTCGGCATCCGCCTCTCCTTCGACAAATGGTAAGCGGGCGAAGCTCGTGATGCGATCGTGCGAGAGGGTGCGGGCGGTCTTGAAGGTCGCCCCCGCAAGCAAGACGACATCCAGAGCCGACTGAGGCTGCGGCTCCCGACCGCGGGAGCGCGCCAGAGCACCAACCGCGGCCAGTCCGCCCAGGAATGTTCCGAAGATCGCCGCGTAACTCGAGTACGGCGGCCGGTTCGAGCTCGAACGAACGTCCATTCCAGTCCTGTCGGCTGTGGCTCCGGCCATACGAATCGATCGATTAGTGACTGTGGTCGCGAGATTCTGCGACGAGAACGCCGTACAAGATGTGGTCCCCCATGAGCGCAAGCCGCTCCAACGTGCGTGGTCGTTCCGACTGAATGAGCTTCAGCACGGGTGCGATGCCTCTGTCGAAGGCCACCCAGATGGCTAGGCCAAAGATCGGTCCGGCAGCAGGTGCGCGCTGCAACTGACGGGGCATCAGCGCGAAGCCGGCACCCGCACACCCGCCATATCCCCAGTGCGCAAGCTCGACGGCGACGTTCCGATAGCGAGCTGGGACGCGCGCAAGGAGAGCCGGGACGCCCTCCCTTGCGATCGATTCAGGCGGAGATACACGAACGAGCCCGAGCCCCGTCGTCACGCGGCGCATCCCGGTCATCGCCATGGCTGCCACGATGCCGCGACCGAAAGCTCGCCACGGTGCGACGTCCGACTCGGGCCGCCGAGGGTGGGCTCCCAACACGGTTTCCGACAAACGTCGCATGGCCAGGGATGGCGCATACCCTTCGACGCGCCGAGTCCAAACGCCCCTTCGCCCGTCGGACACCTCGCTAGACTCGCCGCCGTGGACGATGCGGGCGAGCCGGACGAGCTCTGGGGAGTAGAGACGAAGAAGGCCGTTGCAAACTTCCCGGTCTCCGGCGAGCCGATCCCGGCCCCTGTCGCGCGCTGGCTGGGCCGAATCAAGGCGGCCGCGGCGCGGGTGAACGCCGATCTAGGGCTGCTCGACGGAGACAAGGCAGAGCGGATCGCGGCGGCTGCCGACCGCGTGGCGGGTGGCGAGTACGACGACCAGTTCCCGATCGACGTCTTCCAGACCGGCTCTGGCACGAGCTCCAACATGAACGCAAACGAGGTAATCGCCTCGCTCGCAGGCGAGGGCGTCCACGCCAACGACGACGTCAACATGGGGCAGTCCTCGAACGACGTCTTCCCCTCCGCGGTGCATCTTGCCGCACTCGACGAGATAACCCGGGATCTGCTCCCTGCTCTTGAAGGCCTCGCCGAGTCGCTCGGGCGAAAGGCGGAGGAGTTCGACGACATCGTCAAGTCAGGCCGTACGCACCTCATGGATGCGGTTCCCGTGACGCTCGGGCAGGAGTTCTCCGGATACGCGGCCCAGGTGCGACAAGGGGTCGCACGAGTGCAGGACGCGTTGGCGCGCCTGGGAGAGATCCCGCTCGGCGGGACGGCCACCGGGACCGGGCTGAACACGCATCCCGCGTTCGCCGAGCGCGTGCGCGCGATTCTCGCAGCGGACACCGGCCTCACCATCTCGCCTCCGCCTGATCCGTTCGAGGCCCAGGCCGCCCGCGATGCGCTCGTCGAGGCCTCGGGTGCGCTCAAGGTCGTGGCGGTCTCTGTTACGAAGATCGCGAACGACCTGCGACTCATGGGCTCCGGCCCCCGAGCCGGTCTCGCCGAGATCTTCCTCCCCGAGCTTCAAAAGGGAAGCTCGATCATGCCCGGCAAGGTCAATCCGGTGATACCGGAGGTCGTGACGCAAGTGGCCGCGCAGGTCATCGGCAACGACCTCGCGATCACGGTCGGTGGCCTGCAGGGCCACTTCGAGCTGAACGTCTTCGTGCCCATGATGGCGCGCAACCTGCTCGAATCGATCCGATTGCTCGCCTCCGCCTCGCGGCTTCTCGCGGAGAAGTGCGTGGACGGGATCGACGCGAATCGCGAGCAGCTCGAGCGCTACGCCGAGAGCACGCTCTCGGCGGCGGCGGCGCTCAATCCGCACATCGGGTACGACAAGGCGACGGAGATCGTCTCGGAGGCGGCAGCCTCAGGCAGATCGCTCCGTGAGGTCGCCCGCGAGGCCGGCGTCGCCGACGTCATTCTCGACGAAGCGCTCGACTACCACTCGATGGCCAAGCCGCACGAATAAAGGTTTCCGACACGGATAAGCGGGTAGGCAACCGTTACCGATACGGGATACCTACACCTGTGACGAGTGTATGGGCGGTACGGGGCCGCCCTTCCGTCATGAAAAAGGGGGAGACGTGAGACGAGGAAAACTCGGCATCGCATTTGTGTCCGCGGTCGCCATTCTGCTCGCCTTTGGCGTAGGCACGGGCCTCGCCGGTGGGCAACCGACAGACGGCGCAAGCGGAACGACGACGACAGACACGGCCAGCGCGCTCGTGCAGCTGAAGGGCGCTCCGCTTGCAACAGATGAGAAGACCCGGCCCGCGAAGGGCAAGAAGATCGACTTTTCGAGCAACACCGTCAAGAGCTATCGGGCCCAGCTGTCGGCCCTACGGAACGACTTCAAGCAGTGGCTTCGCCAGAATGCGCCGAATGCGAAGGTGACGAGCGAGTTCGACGTCGCGCTCAACGCCGTCGCCGTCGAGCTGAACGGTACGAGCCTCGACACGATCCGCTCGGCGCCGCAGGTCGAGAGCGTCGAGTATCAGTACCTCTACCGGCCGCTCGCGCACGAAGATCCCGACCTCGGGCTGATCGACGCGTGGGAGGCCTGGCAGCTCGCTCCGGCGGGAGCGTTGCGCGCTGGCGAGGGCGTGAAGATCGCGATTATCGACACCGGCATCGACGTGCGTCATCCGTGCTTCAGTGACGCCGGCTACCCGGAGTCGAACGCACCGGACAACCTCGTCAACGGCGGGACGAACGACAAGGTCGTCTACGCGGAGACCTTCTACAACAAGCTGAAGAAGTCCGGCTTCGGCACGGCTGACGAGGACGGCCACGGCACGCACGTCGCCGGTACGGCCGCATGCAACGCCCACACTCCTGCCTGGATCGACGACCCGTCCAACGGGCCCGTCGACATTCCGTACGACCCGTCAGGTGTTGCTCCGGGCGCGATGCTGGGGAATTTCAACGTCTTCCCCGGGACGCTCGAAAGCTCCCGCTCGGAGGACATCCTGAACGCGCTGCAGCGGGCGTACGAGCTCGGATTCGACGTCGTCAACATGAGCCTCGGCGGCGGATCCAACGGTGTCCGCGACCTGCTCTCGCAGGCAGTCGACCGCTTCGACCGCGCCGGGATGGTCAGCGCAATCGCGGCCGGCAACTCGGGTCCGGGCGATGGGACCGTCGAATCGCCTGGCTTCGCCGAGCGTGCGATTGCTGCAGGAGCGAGCACGGTCGGCCACTTCGTCGGCGCGCCGGTGACGACGGCCGACGGTGGCCGTTACGGTGCGGCGTCGGGCGATTTCGCGACCGTCGCCGCTGACCTCACGGCGCCACTCGAGGTCGTGACCCAGGGCACGACGAACTCCGTGACCGGTCTGAGCACGGCTTGCTCCGGGCTAACCCCCGGCAGCCTCGCGGGCACGATCGCATTGATCTCGCGCGGCACGTGTACGTTCTCGACGAAGATCCGAAACGCGCAGCTGGCGGGCGCTTTGGCGGTGCTCGTCGTCAACAACGTGGCCGGCGATCCGACGGCGATGGCGTCCGACGGCACGCCGAGCCAACCAACGGTTCCGGCTTACATGGTGGGGCTCCAGGATGGTCTGTCACTGAAGGCCAAGGACGGCGTCTTGACGACGATCCAGGCTGGTCTCGAGTACTTCCGGACTGCGAACGACAACA
The DNA here is from genome assembly GCA_013812465.1 of Actinomycetota bacterium. Next base: position 2,837 of record JACCTK010000316.1, on the reverse strand, counting down.
TCATGGCCGGGTTCTCGAGCCGCGGGCCGACCGATGTCCAGTTCCGCGTCAAGCCGGACGTGGTAGCCCCCGGCGTGAACGTCCTCAGCTCGCAGCCCGCCTGGGCCTGCACGCAGACGTCGCCGTCGTGCTGGGCGTTCTTCTCGGGTACGTCGATGGCGACGCCGCACGTCGCAGGATCGGCGGCGGTTGTGATCGACCAGCACGGCGATTGGTCGTCGTCCGACGTGCGGTCGGCGATCGTGAACACGGCCGTGCGCGGCGTCCTCAAGGACTCCGCAACCGGCAAGATCATCGTCGACAATCCGAACGTCGTCGGCGCGGGTCTCGAGAACCTCTACAACGCTGTTCAGGCGAAGGTGTCCCTTGATCCCGTCAGCGTGTCCTTCGGAGGGGTTCCTTCGGGCTCCGGCCAGAGTCGCTCGGGCGAGATCATCGTGAAGAACCTGACCGGCGCAACCGCGACGTTCACGTTCTCGATCGAGGATCCGTTCGCGGGAGGGGCGTCGTACACCGTCTCTCCGACGTCGGTCACGCTTGCAGCCGGCGCCACGACGACCATCAGAGTCACGGTCGACGTTCCGCGCGGGTTCGGACAGCGCGACGACTGGGCGTGGCTGAAGGTGTCGACGGGCGGCGCAGAGGTCGCTCACGCGGCGCTGTACACGCGCACGAAGTAAGTCGAAGGTACGTGTCTCGAAGACGAAAGGGCCACCCCCAGGGCGGCCCTTTCGTCCATCTGAGCGGCAGATTCGCGCCCGAGATCGTCGCATCCCACGAGCCGGCCTGTTAGCGTCGCCCCCGTTCGCGGACTGTCGTAAGCGTCTCCGCGACGAAAGGGGAGATCATGTATTCACGCTTTCGCCGGCTGTCGCATGTAGCTGGCCTCGCCGTGGTCGCCGCGGCGATCCTGCTCGTCCCGAGCGCCCTCGGGGCCCATGTCACGGACGGGGCGGACGTCAAGGTCACCAACGACAACTCGAATGTCGACGGCGGGACGCCGAATCCCGGCTTCGACGCGCAGAACCGCCAGTCGAACGAGACCACCGTCTCGATCAGCCCGGCGAATCCCAGCATCGTCGCAGCCGGTGCGAACGACTATCGCATGGTGACGGTACCCGCCTTTGCCGATGTGTGGGTCGGCGTCTACGTGTCCGCGAACGAGGGCTCGAGCTGGTCCAACACCTTCGTGCCCGGCTTCCCGACGGACACATCGCCCGCGGGGCTCGCTTCGCCGTTGCGCGGACTCGATGCGTCCGGGGACCCGGTGGTCCGCTTCGACCGCGCGGGCAACCTCTATGTCGCCGGCATCGCCTTCAATCGCAACTTCGATCAAGGCGAGAGGCCCGTCGACAACCTCGTCTACGTCGCGAAGTACCGCTACACGCCGGGCACTCCGGCTGGCGTCAGCACGCCGAGCTCGGCTGGGAATCCACCGAACTTCACCTACGCGGGGACGACCGTCGTCGATCGCGGGTCCGTCGGCTTCGCGACGCCGGGCGCCTCCGGCTTCGCTGGAACGTTCACGGACAAGGAGTGGATGGAGATCGACACCAACGCGCCGGCGGCGAGTCCCTGCGCTGGGAACGTGTACGTCGCGCACACGAACTTCCACGGCGTCCGCGGAAGCTCGCCGATCGTGTTCAGCTCGTCTACCGACGGCGGGGCGACGTTCACCGGCCCAAAGACGATCTCCACCGGCGGACGCTCGGGGACCCCGTACAACCAGGGCTCCGACATCGCGGTCGGGCCGACAGGGACCATCTATGTCGCCTACAACGCGTTCGAGGGGAGCACCGGTCTCGACTCGATCAACCTGGTCAAGTCGACCGATTGCGGCAGGAAGTGGAGCCAACCGATACTCGTGGGCGCCGTCAACGCCCCCCAGGCTCCCGGCGTGCTCTTCCGGACGCCGACGTTCGCATTCGTCTCGGCGGACGACACCAACGCCGACGTCGTCTACGTCGCGTACCAGAGCCTCGTGGGCGATTACGACATCTACGTGCAGCGCTCGACTGATGGCGGGTCGACCTGGGGTCCTGCGGTGCAGGCAAACGACGACCCGGGCAGCCGCCACCAGATCTTCCCGACGATCGACGTCTCGAATGGCGACCTGCACGTTGCGTGGTACGACTTCCGTAAAAGCGTCACCGCCGGGAACGAGGCGCTCGACGTGTACTACGCGTCGTCCGGCACGACGGGAGTCGCCTATCCGGCATTCTCTCCCAGCGAGCGGGTGACGGACGTCTCGCACAACGGCAACTGCCTCACCTTCGGCGGAGGAACGGCGGCGTTCCACGGTGACTACAACGAGCTCGATGCTCGCTGGACGGGCTCGAACCACGTCGTCCACGTCACGTGGGCGGACAACCGAGACGTGTCTCCGTGCGACACCGACCTCGCTTCCGGACCTGCCTCGAACAACACCGGCAACCGAAACCAGAACATCTACGCCGACCGGCTCGTCGTCGCTCCGTAGGTGGCCGTTAGCGCGGAGAGGGGACTCCGGTCCCCTCTCCGGCTCAGTAGGCGACCGCTCCGCGACCGGACTCGGCCGCGTGGCGCTGTTCGTCCGCGCGGTAGGACGACCGCACGAGCGGCCCCGAGAAGACGGAGCCGAACCCGAGCGCCTCGCCCTGCTCGCGGAACCAGCGGAACTCGTCGGGGTGCACCCAGCGATCGATCGTCGCGTGCTTCGGAGAGGGCTGCAGGTACTGGCCGATGGTGACGACGTCCACGCCGTGTGCGCGCAAGTCCCGCATCGTCTCGACCAACTCGTGGTTCGTGTCGCCGAGAGCGACGATGATCCCGGACTTCGTCATGTCGCGGTTTTCGGC